>JAIRUN010000078.1 GCA_031254365.1 Treponema sp.
CATAACCTGACGGTAATGATGGTAACCCATAATATGAAAGACGCTCTGGAAACAGGCAACCGTCTGTTAATGATGGACAGCGGGGAAATTATCATGGATATCGGGGCTGAAGAAAAGGCAAAACTTTCCACCGCCGGCCTTATTCAGCGTTTCAGGGACATCAAGAAAAAAGAACTCACCAATGACGAAATGTTATTGGGATGAAGTAAAATTCACTTCCCCGCCACGATGAAAAAATCTCCCTAAAAGGCTTTTTGGCCATTGATAATTGTGGCATCTGGCGTAAGATTTAACAGGATGATTATGTATTTTCATTCCCGAAAAAATATGCTAGGTTTAAGTTAAGGAACCGTTCAAAAATCTGGAGTTTTTGTGACTGAAAATATTGAAAAAGAAACAGCCCTTGTTGAAGCGATACTGTTTTTGGAATCCAACCCCATAGACGAAGGGGCTTTGAGCCGCATTTCCGGCCTTTCAAAGGACATTGTAAAAAACGCGCTGAATAATTTGGGCGAGCGGTATGTGGCGGCGGATTCCGGCATTGAGCTTTCATATATCGGCGGCGGGGCTCTGATCTCCCCCAAACGGGAACATTGGGAAAACCTGAAAGAGCGTTACGGCAAAAAAAACGAGGGGAAAGTTTCCCGCGCTGCCATGGAAACCCTTTCGATCATTGCTTGGTCCCAGCCCATTACCCGTACTGAAATCGAGGCGATCCGGGGAGTTTCAGCGGACAATATGATCCGGCTGTTGCTGGAAAAAGAACTTATCCGCGAAGCTGGCAAAAAAGACGTTCCGGGCAAGCCAACGCAGTATGGCACTACCAAAGAATTTCTCAAGATATTCCGCCTGAATTCCATTGCGGATCTTCCGAAACTTAACGAGAGCGAAATCGACCGCTTTGAACTTGAAGGTGAACAAGGGAACATCTAAAAACCCCGCTTGGGTTTTCATAACTTAGGAGTATTTTTGGAAGATAAGGGACAGCGTTTGCAGGTATATTTGGCCCATGCGGGAATGGCTTCACGCAGGGCGGCGGAAACGCTCATAACAGAGGGCAGGGTAGCGGTTAACGGCTCGGTTATTACCACACAGGGAACTAAAGTCTTTGCCGGGGATACTGTCCTGCTGGATGGCAAGCCGGTGCAGGCGGAAAACAGGCTTCATCACCTTGTCCTGAACAAGCCGCCGGGTTATTTGTGCAGTTCCGCTGACCCGCAGGGGCGGCCCTTGGCGCTGAATTTACTTCCCGCTGAAATCAGCGAGCGGCTTTACAATGTGGGACGGCTGGATTTTTTATCCAGTGGAATGATATTCTTTACCAATGATGGGGATTTTGCCGCCCAAATGGGGCATCCCGGCTCTGGTTTGGAAAAAGAATACCAAGTAGAGGCCTCTGGTCTTATCCCGGATACGGTATGCGAGGCTTTTTTGCAGGGAATCACCATTGAAGGTGTATATTACCGGGCGCAAGCGGCTGAAAAAACAGGCAAAAGAAGCCTGCGGATCGTGTTGATTGAGGGTAAAAACCGGGAAATCCGCCGGGTTTTTTCCCATTTTCACCTGCACCCGGTGCGGCTTTGCCGAATCCGCATTGGCCCAATACTGCTGGGAGATTTGGCCGAAGGGAAGTCAAGGCCGCTGACAAAACAGGAACTTAAGGAATTGCAAGGAGTAAAAAGTGGTAATTGCCATTGACGGGCCGGCTGGC
Organism: Treponema sp.; assembly: GCA_031254365.1. GTDB lineage: Bacteria > Spirochaetota > Spirochaetia > Treponematales > Breznakiellaceae > WQXQ01. The sequence goes on from JAIRUN010000078.1 coordinate 1,712, forward strand.
TCAGGGAAAAGCACCATCGCGAAACTGCTGGCCCAGCGGCTGGGCGGGGAGTTTACCTACATCAATTCGGGAAATCTCTACCGGGCTATTACTCTGGGCTGTCTGCGGGCAAATATTAGCCCCACAGACAGCGAAAAAGTCCCTGAATACGCGAAAAATGCCCGGATTGACTACCAAAAAGACCGGGTTTTTCTGGAGGGCGAGGATGTCACTCCCAGCCTTCATACCGATGAAATCGACCGGTTTTCAGCCCCGCTTTCCGCCATTGTACCGGTCCGGCATATAATAAACGATCTGATCCGCAAACTGGCGAAAAGCCGCAATGTGGTGGTGGAGGGCAGGGATATGACCACCGTGGTATTTCCCCATGCTGAACACCGTTTTTACCTTGACGCGTCAGTTGAATCCAGGGCAAAACGGCGCTTTGATCAGGGGGTTTCCCGGCTCAGTCTTGAGGAAATTCAAAGGGCCATTGCCGAGCGGGACGAAATTGACAAAAACAAAACCGAAGGGAGCCTGATAAAAGGGCCGGGCGTTGTAGATATTGACACATCGTACTTGACCATTGATGAAGTTTATGGCAAATTATTGGTAAGTATTAAACAGGAAAACAAGATACAAGGAAAGAACATGGCTCAGATGGAAGTGGCATCGGACACTGGTCCGGTAAAAGACGGGGAGAATATCCAGACACAATTACAGGAAGAGTACCTCAAATCTCTTGAGCAGCTCGAAGAGGGCCAGCTCGTTGACGGCAAGGTGATTCAAGTAACCGCGGATCAGGTTTTTATCGATGTCGGCTATAAGTCCGAAGGTAAAATACCTATTTCGGAATTCTCCGAAATTCCCGAAGTGGGAAACACGGTTTCGGTTATCCTTATCACTAAGGAAAACAAGCGCGGAGAAGTTATTGTCTCCAAGCAGAAAGCAGACGCGAAATTATTCTGGAAAAACCTCAGGCAGGCTTTTCAGGATCACGCGATGGTTGAGGGCACGATTGAGAAGCTCGTCAAGGGCGGCTATGATGTCAATCTTGGCGCGGACGCGCATGCGTTCCTTCCTATCAGCCAGTCTGATATACAGAAAGTTGACAAGCCGGAAAAATTTCTCGGCCTGAAAGCGCAGTTCTATATTGAGCGGCTCTATTCCGATGGTAAAGTAAACATCGTTGTAAACCGCCGCAAATACCTTGAAGAAGATATTGAGCGCAAACGCAATGCGTTCTTCGAGAACACTCCAATCGGTACTGATGTAACCGGAGTGGTAAAAAGTTTTACATCATTCGGAGCGTTTGTCGATCTCGGCGGCTTTGACGGACTCCTGCATGTTAATGACATGAGCTGGGGACACGTTACCCGGCCAAAAGATTTTGTAAAAAAAGGCCAGGAGATTCGCCTGAAAGTGATCCGCATTGACCACAAGGAAAAACGGATCAATCTTTCCCTCAAGCATTTTACCGATGATCCCTGGGTTCACTTTGAAAATAAATATCATGTTAATGATATTGTCAAAGGAAAAGTTACCAAGCTCACCGATTTTGGCGCGTTCATTGAACTGGAAGAAGGCATCGAGGGGCTTGCCCATATTTCCGAATTCTCATGGGTAAAGAAAATCAACAAGCCCCAGGATATGGTCAAACCCAACGATGTTGTGGAGTGCATGATCCTGGGTTATGACTTGCAGGCGGGCAGGGTATCGCTGGGTCTGAAACAGGTAACGGCGAATCCTTGGGATGACATCGAAGAAAAATACACGGTAGGAACCCGGCTGACCCGCAAGGTGGTAAAGATCACCAATGCCGGCGCCTTTATCGCGCTGGAAGACGGTATCGACGGATTCCTTCACGCCGATGATATTTCCTGGACCAAAAAGATCAAACATCCCGGATCAGAACTTTCCGTGGGACAGGAGATCGAGGTAATGGTAATCAGCGTTGACCGGGAAAGCCGGAACATCAAGCTGGGAATAAAGCAGCTTTCCGAAGATCCCTGGAAAAATTTCGGCGAAAGCTACCGGCCCGGTTCGCCGGTGGAAGGGGAGGTTGCCTCTGTTACGGACTTTGGTATTTTTGTGCGGATTCCCGGCGGCATCGAAGGGCTTATTCACAAAACCAACCTTACGGAAAACCGCGATGAAAATCCCGATGAGGCCCTGAAAAAATACAAGGCCGGGGATAAAATCAAGGCTGTGGTTCTTGAGATGCAAAGCGACAAGCAAAAAGCCGCGTTTTCAATTCGGGACTATCAGAAGAAAGTGCAGCGGGAAGAAATTTCCCGTTATATGGCCGGGGAAGAGACCGGGGACTCCGTTACGCTGGGGGATTTCCTGAAGTCAAAAAGCGCCGAAGCGGAACCGGATAGCTCGTCATCGGGCAATGATTCAACACCGGGTTCCGGCTAGAATCCGGCGCAAGACGGACGGCCATGCTGTCAACAAACGATGCCAGTATACTTCAAGGCTTTCATACTCTGGTGACGAAAAGCCCGCTCATCATGGAAAAAATTGAAATCATCGGCCAGATGGCGAAAACCGATTCCTCGGTGCTGATCCTGGGGGAGAGCGGGGTAGGCAAAGAAATTTTTGCCGAACAGATACACCTGCGAAGCCTCCGCAGGAACGCCCCCTTTATCCGGGTGAACTGCGCGGCCCTGCCTGAGGGACTGTTGGAAAGCGAGTTGTTCGGCCATGTTAAAGGGGCCTTCACCAGCGCAGTCAGCGACCGGCAGGGCCGGTTTGAATTGGCCGATGAAGGCACGATTTTTCTTGACGAAATCGGCGATCTGCCGCTGACCTTGCAGGCAAAACTCCTGCGGGTAATTCAGGAGAAAACTTTTGAAAAAGTCGGTTCCGGTACGACAATAGCAGTTAACGTCCGGATTGTAACGGCAACCAACAAGGACATTGAGGCGCTGGTAGATCAGGGTACATTCAGAAACGATCTCTACTATCGCCTAAACGTGTTGCCGCTCCATATTCCGCCGCTCAGACAGCGCCCTGAAGACATTCCCGAATTGGCCCATTTCTTTCTTTCAAAATTCATGCAGGAAAACAACAAGCAGTTTCAGGGATTCACTACAGGGGCTTTGGAAGCGATGTTAAGCTATTCCTGGCCGGGCAATATCCGTGAACTTGAGAATTGCGTAGAACGCGCCTGTGTTATCAGTAAAAATAAATGGATACAGCAGGAGGCCCTGTTCCCCAAAAGCGGAAAGGGCGGAGAGCCGGAATCAGGAGACCGGAATCTTAAAACAGCGCTCAATGTTTTCAAGGCGAATTTTATCCGTGGTGTGCTTGAAGAAAACAACTGGAACCAGACCGAAACCGCAAAGGCTTTGGGCATACAGCGGACCTATTTATCAAGGTTGATAAAAGAATTGAATATAGATTATTCTAAATCAATAATAGAGGAGTAAACAATGTCGAATGTCAGAGAGAACCCAAGCCTTAATGAAAGGATCAATGATTTTGTTCAGAAAAACCGAAAGCCCATTTTTGTTTCTTTGGGCCTTATAATCCTGCTTCTTGTGGGTTTTGTCGCCACAATTTCCATTCTTGATGTGGTACGAAAGAAGGCGATAAGCGAAGTGGAAGAGTTAAGCCGGCGCTATGATCCTCTGCGTTTTGCCGAAGAATCAGAATCCCGGACAGCGGATATCGATGCTTTGTTAGGCGATCTTACATCCCTTGCGAAAAGAACTTCCGGCTATGCCGGGGCCAGGGCATGGGCGGCAATCGCTGATATTCAGGGCAATAGAAAAGCATGGGCAGAGGTTGAAAGCGCGTGGATCAATGCGGGGAAAGCATCTGCAAAAACCTACCTCGGCCCGATAGCATGGTATAATGCGGGCGTTGCCGCGGAAGAGCAGGGGAAAACCGCTGAGGCGATTGAACACTATACACAGAGTCTTTCCCTGTCCGCTGTTTTTCCCGCAGCGCCTCGGGTACAATTTTCCATTGGCCGGCTTCAGGAAGCCCTGAGCGATGACGCTGCCGCGATAGAAGCATACCGCGCTGTTATTTCCGGCTGGTCCTACGACACGGTCTGGCCCAATCTGGCCCGCAGCCGGATCATTGCATTGGAAGCCAGGGCGGGCTATACTGCCAGCACAGAGTGATGATAAAAAAGAGCGTTCTTTTTTTAATTCTTCCTCTTGTTTTTGCCGGTTTTTTTTCCTGCGGTCTGGAAGATATTTATTATTTAGCGCCGGTAAGGACTATCTCCATGTCGTTTACCGACACGGCTACCATAGTGCTTCCCGGCAGCGGGGCAGAAGGGTACAATTACTTTGACCATTTCGTTATTTTCTATCGAATCTATATAAGCGCTAATAGCCCTACCGGTCAAATAGTGACCAGTGATGACAGGAGTTCCATTAACACAACCCTTAATTCTGACTGGAACGCTATTTACCCCAGTACGGACATTACCAACACCAATATCGATCCAAACATAAGCGCTCTTTTTACCAACCGCAGATATTATACGCTCATGCTTGAAGGTGAAGAGATAAACAATATTTTATCCAGCGGCTCATTGGGCAGAACACTGGAGATTCATTTTCCCCCCAATGGACAGCCGGTTTTGAACCTTAATGATAATGAACATATTTTGTACCGGTATTATGACAGAACCTTCGCGCCGGAGCCCAATCGTTATTTTTTCAATTCTGAGGATCTGTGCAATAACGCAAAAGCGATATCGACAATAAATGCCGATGTAGCCACCCACAGCGATTCCCTGGCGCGGTATACCTATGTATCCATGTATATTGCCGCAATGGGCAAGGACAAGCTCACATCATTTTACAGTATGCCCGCATTTATCGGCGTATTCAGGCTGCCTGAAGCAAATTAATCTCTGTAAGGGCAAGGCGGGGAACGTGTAATATGCCGAAATTACATATAAATTCTACTATTCATAATGTATATTCTGTCTACTTGGATACAGGGTATAAAAACCGGTAAGCTTCAAAATACGAAGCCCATTCACGAACAGCAGCAGACTGTGCGGGATCGGGTTTTTCAATAATGTTTTTTGCCAGTACCAAAGTCCGTTTCAGTGAAAAAACAGAAGCTGTTGATTCCAGCCGCATCTGGCGGTATTGCTTTTCCTGAACAGCTTGCACATAGTCGACATCGTTGTGTTCTCCCTGATAGCCAAAACCCCACAGTAGCGATGACAGCGAGTGTTTTTTGCTGCCGCTCCGTATATAATAAGTTTCAGCTTCCTGTATCCGTATTCCTTCGGGCAAAAAACGGTTGAGCCTTTCCATGAAATCTTCGGCAGCCATTGTATTGGCAAAATCAATGGCTGCGATTTCAGCCCCAGCGCTGATGCCGGTTGACAATGGAGCGGCTATTTCCATTTTGGCAAGCGGGTTAAAGCCTTTAGTATACATCACCGGCACACTAGCGCGGATAAATGCCATTGAAAAAAGCTCAATAAGACTCAAATGTCCATGAAAAACAGCGCTTTCTTCTTTGCAAAAGGTAAAAAGCATACGCCAAATTGAAGGATCAGGCCTATTGTTAACTGTTTGTTGTTGCTGGTTAACGATTTCAGTATTGTTAACTTCTTTTTTTTCAAGGTTAACATCCCGTTGATTGTTAACTGTTATGCTATCAGAGTTAACAATATTACCATCTATCGCTTTATTTTGAATGATCTTATTGTTTTTTCCGCAAATTCCGCAGTGAGCAGCGCAGTGAGCAGCGCATGGCAAAGTAGATTCTGATTTACCGGATTTTTCTAATTCCCGCTGCAAATAGGTTAATGAAACTCCTGAATTGATTCCCCTCCACGGAAGGGGCATATCAGGGCTTTTTTCTCCCAGGAATTCGCTGATCAGGTTTTTGTTTTTTTCGATAATCTCGATCCATGCGTCCTTGTTGATATATTCAGACCATGCATCAAGCCTGCTGCCGCTGCGAAAGGCTTGTTCTATCAGCAGCCCTGCCCGCTCGTCTCCCCGGCTAACTATGCCTTCAAGGAGCGAAATAAGCGGATCAGAAACGCTCACCTTATGTCCCAGGGGCTTGAGTTTTGAGCGGATAAAGGCCAGTTTTGCGGCAGCGGTTTCGCTGTTGATCTGCGCGGCCCACTGATACGGCGTGTGGGGTTTTGGCACAAATATCCCCACATTGATGTTAAAGTGCATATTGGTTCTGCGGGCTATCTCAATAATAAAATTGACTATCTCCGCTTCTTCTGAAGCAGGACCGGGCTCCAGCGGCAGGCCGATCATAAAATAAAATTTCGCGCCCCGCCAGCCGTTTTTTTTCGCTTCCCTGAGAATTTCAACAACCGAATCCCGCGTTACCTGTTTGTTTATCGCAAGCTGCTGAAAATCAAGCGGTGTTTCCACTGCAAAGGTAAGCCCGCTCTTGCGGGTTTCGGAGATTTTTTCCAGCAAACCCAGAGAAAAACTCGATACCTTGAGCGAGGGCAACTGGAAGGAAACGTGCTGATCTCCAAAGCGGCGGTTAAGTGTCTCCACCAGTTCTCCAATGCCGGTATAATCGCCGCTTGAAAGGGATGAAAGGCTGATCTCATGCCAGCCTCCCTGTTTGACAATGGCCTCAGTTTCCGCGATTAACAGTTCCTGTTTTTTCTGGCGCATGGGCCTATACCAAAAACCCGCGTGACAGAAACGACAGCCATTGGGACAACCGCGCATAATTTCCACCGCTCCGTGGTGCTGTACGATCTTCATGCTGGGCACAGGGAAGACCTCCGCCTCCCCTTCCCTTTCAGCAAAATGCGTATCAATGGCACGGTATGTTTTTTCTTTTCCCTGTACCCACATATTGGGATGCGCGGCTATTCGTTGCAGCATGGCCGCCCGAAGGGGAGCCCTCCCCTGCCCTGCTTTTTTCAACTGCATAAGTTCTTCGACAAGATCAAAAAAACCCGCCTCAGCCTCGCCAATCCAGAAAGCGTCAATAAACATACTGTACGGCAGGGGATTGGAAATTGCCGGGCCTCCGGCAATAACGATTGGGTCATGATCCTTTCGTTCAGCGCAATGCAAAGGAATGCCGCTTGAATTCAGCATGGACAGTATGCCCCCTGTTCCGAGTTCATAGCCCAATGTAAACATGAGCAGGTCAATATCCTTGAGGCTAATTCCGGTGTCCAATCCGTACAGGGGGATGTTCTTTTCGCATAACAGTTTTTCAAAATCAGGCGCAGGGGCAAAAGCGCGGTCACAGGAAATTCCCGGTATGCGGTTCAGGCGGTTGTAAATAATCCGCAGGGCCTGATTGCTCATGCCGATCTCGTAGAGATCGGGAAAGGCGATAAGGGTTCGCAGTACCGCGTCTTTTTGCGCAAGGCGTCCGTACTCGCCGCCACAGTAGCGGGCTGGTTTTTCCACGCCAAGGAGGAGACCGCCAAGTTCTTTTACGGGATCAACAAAATGTGGCATAACAGCTAATGGTAGTGCCTTCGGACATGGATGCTTAACGCAAGGCCGATGCCGGTCATGGCGGACAGTACTGAAGAACCGCCGTATGACATGAACAGCAAGGGAATGCCGGTTATCGGCATAATGCCCATAGTCATGCCGACATTGATAAGAAAATGAAAACTGTACATACCCGCAAGGCCGGCGCAGAGGTATGTGGCAAAGGGATCAATCGTTGTTTTCATAACCCGCAAAAGTCTGAGGCAGATGATCAGGTACAGGGCAAAAACAATAATTCCGCCGATAAAACCAGCCTCTTCGGAAAATATGGAAAAAATAAAGTCCGTACTCTGCTCAGGCAGAAAACGGTAATGGCTCTGGGTTCCCTGTAGATAGCCCTGTCCGTTAAAACCCCCGGCTCCGATAGCGGTCATGGACTGGATAATGTTCCAGCCCGCGCCGCGGGGATCAACGTTTGGATCAAGGAATACAATAAGCCGCATAAGCTGGTAATTTTTCAGCACCTGTCTGATGACGTATGACGCGCCAAGCGAAAAGATAATAATCGCTACAATGTAGAGTATCCAGAAAAAATACCATTTCCGGTAATTAAGATAACCAAAAAGCGCGATAGCGGCGATGATGCCCAGGGCAAGGACAAGTATTGTCAGAAGGCGCAGGTTGGTAAGGATCACCAGTACAGACAGAGACTTCCGCAGAATATACGTCTGCCACAGCGGCAGAACCATGAATAAACCGGTAAGCAAAATACAGGATGCCGAAAACATCACATAGCGCATTGGTATACCGGCGACATAGGTCATAGACAGGAGAATGGGGATAAAAACCAAAGCCGTCCCCAGATCGGGTTGAATGAGTACGATCCCCATGGGGACAAACACGATTATGCACGATACGATAAAGCGGATAAAGGAATTGCCGCTTCGTTTTGAATCCGCCAGAAAACGGGCCAAAAGAATAATTGTAGTCAGTTTAGCGAATTCAGAAACCTGAATGCCAAAAGAACCTATTCTCAGCCAGCGGGTTCCGTAAACCATACGGCCAAAGATACAGGTATACAACAGGGGGATCAGGATCAGGAGATACAGATACAGGGAAATATTATAGAAACGCCGGTAATTAAACATTGCAAAAAATACGGCGATTAAAAAACCGGTGGAAGCCCAGATAATCTGCCGGATGTATTCATTGGAGACCATCTCTCCTGAAGATGTAATTCCCGAAGAATAAATAAACAATATGCCGATTACCAAAAGAACCATTACCGGAAAAAGAAGCAAAAAATCTATTTCAAGAATATCGCGGCTTCTCATTCCCTGTATCCTTCTATCGGCATAATGTACTGAAGCCCCAGAGCCGCCACCGCTTCCTGATAAGTCTGCCCCGCGAAAATTCCCTGAAAGATAATCGCCGAAGCGTAAGGAGCCCACCATTCCCATTTGTTTACTGCTTCAACAATAATCGAAACAACCACCTTGTCTTCCGGTTTTCCTGTGTTATAGGGAGCGTATGCGGCAAACCACGAATGCCAGCGGTCCTGAAGTCCCACTTCGCCGGTTCCGGTTTTTCCGGCAATCTGGACAGTTCTAATATTCAGGGGGAACTGGGCAGTCCCCTCGCTGACAACGCCGCGCATATCGCGGCGCACTATCTCAAAAACAGAAGGATCAATATCGCTGCTATGGAGAACTACCGGTTGTACGCTTTGTTCCACCGCTCCCGAAACCGGATCCCTCACTTCTTTGAGTATATGGGGGCTGTAAATTTTACCATCGTTTACTACCATGCTTACCATATTGGCCATCTGAAGCGGCGTAACCATAGTATACCCCTGACCTGTGGACATATTCATCGTATCCCCGCCAAGCCATCTTTCATGGAAACGCCGCTCCTTCCACTGGGGATCAGGGACGAATCCGGCGATCTCTCCGGGAATGTCGATACCGGCGATTTTTCCAAAACCATAATCTTTTGCGTAAGAGATGATCCGTTCAACACCCAGATGATCCCGGCCTACTGTCCAATAAAAAACATTGCATGACTGGGCCAGCCCCTGATGCAGATTCAGCCTGCCGTGGCCCGTGCGAATATGGCAGTTCCATTCACGGTTACCATAACTGATTTTACCCTGACAGCGGATATACTGATCAGGGGGAAAGGCATTCTCCGCAAGGATACCTGTGGTCATTACAATCTTGAAAGTTGACGCGGGAGGATAGGCGGACTGAATCGCCCGGTTGATAAACGGCTTGTTTGGATCATTTGCCACTATTTGATATTCGTTCCGGTTGCCGATGGTAAAAATATCCGGATCATACCAGGGATAGGAAACCATTGCGAGGATTTCCCCGTTAGAAGGACGCATGACTACAACAGCGCCAATCCGCTCGCCCAGTGCCTGTTCCGCCAGCATCTGAATTTTCCGGTCAATGGTGAGTACCAGATTCTTCCCTATTTCAGGCGGAACATGAATGCTGTTCTCCTGGCTGGCTATGCGTCTGCCCCGCACATCAACGGTTCTTGTTTCCCGGCCTTCCCTGCCCCGTAGCAGTTCATCATACTGCCTTTCAATTCCCGCCTTGCCGATCATATCGCCCTGCTGGTAGCCCCTGTTGTACAGCAGAGTCAGTTCATCTCTGGTGATGTCTCCCACATAGCCGAGAATGTGGGAAAGGCTGCGGAGATCAGCATAGTTGCGCAGAGGCTTGCTGGTCCATGATACGCCGGGAAGGGAATCCCTGCGCTCCGCCAGAGCCGCAATGTCCGGGTACGGAACGTTAAGCGCAATTTCAACTGGCTGATACAACTGATAATACTGGGGAGGAATTTTCGCTTCGATTTCGTCCGCACTGATTTTTAATATTTTCGCCACATCATTGATAAGTTCCGGCATCCGGGCCCGCTTGACTTCCGCTGGGGTAATGCTTACCGCAAAAGAATTGGCATTAAGCGCCAGGGGCTGATCGAAATTGCGATCATAGATTTCACCCCGCTGCGCGGGTAATACTGTTGTTCTGCGGGAAATATCCTGGGCGCGGGAACGGTACAGATCGCCTGACAGTATCTGCATACTGAATAACCGTACCCCATACGCGAGGAAAATCAAAATAAAGAGAATGCGGAGAATCTTTATCCTCTGTTCCGGATTGCCATCGTTGGGATCGATATTTTTTTCAGACATCAGCGCTTCCTCCTTTCCGCGAAAATGGGATTAAAAATTCTCAGCAGGGCAAACAAAAACGTACCGCACACAGTGTTCAAACCAAGTTCTATCCACAGGGTTGGGTCCGCAATGGGATAAACAGGAACCACATCGCCCAAAAGCAGATGCAAGAGGAGCAGACAGAGGGCCTTGAACAGAGTCGCTACCGCGCACAGGATCATGGGAAGGAGAAAAATATCCAGAAAAAAAACACCTTTCAATAATCCCGTAATGGCTCCTGTCAAGGTTCGGATAAGGGCGTTAAGTCCCAGAGGGGCGGCTGACAAAAAATCAAGCAGTATCCCGCTGAAGAAACCTGAAAGCTGACCGGTCATACTGCCGTTTACATAGGCTGAAAATACAATGACCACAAGGGCAAGATCAGGAACCACCCGGTACAGGGCAATATAGGATAACAGAGTTGATTGTAAAATAGCCGCCGCCGCGCTGAATAGCATAGTCCATGCTATGCTCCTAATCATACCGCCCCTCCGCTTCTTCGTCTAAATCATCTTTTTCCGGTTCGGCTGCTATTACAAACACATATTCCAAACGGGAAAAATCAATAAAAGGCTCCATTTCAACTTCCATGGAAATTTCATATTCGCGGTAGCTTATACTGCTGACCCGCCCGATATTTACCCCCGCAGGATATATGCCGCCCATGCCGCTCGTGACAACTATGTCGCCCTGACTGATCTCATCTCTGGCCCGTTTTTGAATAAAACGCATCCGAAGGGTAGAATCAGGATTCCCCTGCCCTTCCGTGATTCCCTCATAACGGGAAACAGCAAAACGGGAAGCGATAAAAGAATTGCCATCGTACAGGGGCATTACAAGGCTTTCAAAGGCCCCTGCCTCAATAACCTTGCCCACCAGAGCCTGGACTCCGTTCTGCCAGGCGATTACCGCCATATCCTTGCTTACACCTGAACGTCTTCCCTTGTTGATCACCAGAGCGGAAAAAAGATTGTCAGGGTCCCGCCCGATGAGTTCCGCAGGAACATGGCGGTAACGCAGGGTTTGAGTAAACCCAAGCTGTTCCCGCAGCCGTATATTTTCCTGGCTTATTTCCGCAGCGCTCCGCTCAAGCTGTTCATAGCGGGCCACACGCTCCAAAAGCCCGGCGTGTTCCCGCCGCAGATCAGCCAATTCCCGTACTGAAAGTACGGTCCGTGAAACAAAAGACGAAACTTCATATATTCCGCCGCGTACACCGGAAAACAGGGATAGCCCCATTTCTTTTATATTCAGGGTAAAAGGCCGGGTGGAAAAAAGGAGTAAGCCAAAGGAAACTATTGTCAGCGCCGCAAAAACGTATATTGTAGTGGAAAAGCGGAGCCTCGATAATATGTCCCCTCCCCTCTGCATATTCCTACCTGTTCAGGCTGTCATAAATATTTCTGGGGCTGTCAAAAGCCTTGATATAATCAAAATATTTCCCCGCGCCTAAGGCAACGCAGTCCAGCGGCTGCTCGGCGATAAAGACCGGAACCCCGGTTTCTTTGGCTATCAGCTTGTCCAGACTCTTGAGTAATGAACCGCCGCCTGTCATCACAATTCCCCGTTCCACAATATCCGCGGCAAGTTCCGGCGGAGTTTTTCCCAGGGTTGCTTTTATTACATCAATGATCTGGCTGATGGGGTCTTTTAATGCTTCCCGCACCTGTACAGAATCGATTTCAAGCCGCTGAGGCAGACCGGTGTGGGCATCAGTCCCCTTTACTTCGACTTTCTCGATAGTCTTGTCAGGAGCGGCATTTCCGATTTCGATCTTGAGGCGTTCAGCCATTTGCTCGCCGATGATGAGGTTATGCTCGCTTCGCACATATTTGATTATTGCCGCGTCAAAATCATCACCGCCCAGCCGTATGGCATTGGTAACCACCATGCCTCCGAGGGAAATAACGGAAATCTCCGTGGTTCCGCCGCCGATGTCACAGACCATGTGGCCTGCCGGTTCTTTGATAGGAATATCCGCGCCGATTGCCGCTGCAAGGCTTTCCTCAATAACGAGTACTTCCCGCGCTCCTGACTTGTAGGCGCTTTCCTCAACCGCGCGGCGTTCAACTTCGGTAATACATGAAGGAATCCCGATTACCATCCGGGGTTTGATAAACCGATACCGTGGCAATACCCGCGAAATAAAATAGCGGATCATTTTTTCGGTCGCTTCAAGATCGGCAATCACCCCATCCCGCATGGGCCTGATAGCGGTAATATTCCCCGGCGTTTTCCAGAGCATCCGCTTGGCATCCGCTCCAACGGCAACTACCCTTTTAGTTCCCAACTCAACCGCTACAACCGATGGCTCATTAAGTACAATGCCCTTGTTGCGGATATAAATAAGTGTGTTACAAGTCCCCAGGTCAATACCAAGGTCCGATGAACTGCTGCCAAACATAATTCCTCCCAATTTTTATAAGTAGCTGTTCCAAAATTTAATATTTTGAAACAGTCTCAATTCCCTACATATTAAGCCGCGCTCTTGCTTTGGCATGGGCCGGATCAGTCCGGTACGCCAGCCGCCATTCAGAACGGGCTTTAGTCGCATCACCCTGCTGGGCATATATTTCTCCCAACTGATAATGGGCCTCGGCGTTTTCACCTGCCTCATCAAGAATCGCCAGATATTGATCCTCCGCGCTCCTTGATTCTCCCATCTCCTGTAAAATCTCCGCCAAAAGAAGCCGCGCCGCAACCTTTGTTTTTGAATCCGGTGAAATCTCTATGCAGCGCAAAAGATACGCACGGGCAGCCTCAAATTCATTGAGCGCGGAATAAGACCGCGCAATGGACAGAAGCAGCAAATACGGCGGATTTCCTGATGAAAAAGCATCGCCATTATCCGCCTCCGCAGGCGGTTCCAGCGCCTCGGCAAAGGCCGCCACACTGCTTCGGTAATCACCGATTGCCGCATACGCAATCCCCAAATATTCCGGAATATCTGCGGCCTGATAGGACAAAGTCCGCGCCCGTTCCAGATATTGTACCGCATAATCAGCATAGTTGTCTTTGTAACTGTAAGCCTTACCAAGCACATAGTAAACCCGTCCGTCATCGGCTGATTGCTTAAGTAACAGGGCCTTGCGCAGGGACATAATACATTCGTCAAAAAAATTCAATCTGTCCAGATTATTGATCTGGGAAATGCCCATCTGATAGGCGGAAAAACCATGAAGAGTCAGCAGAAAATAATCCATCGGCTTTGATTCAAGCGCTGTTTTACTGAGGTTGAACACGTCTTCAAAAGCTCCCGCATCCCACAGACGCAGCAGTTCCTTTCGCTCGCTCTTTGCACTGCCAATGGCTTTGGAGATATAGGGAACAGGGATCGCAACGATAACAACCACTGCGATAACCACGACAATGACGTATATTGCCCTTTTCCTGCGTAAATGTAATCCGTACCCGGAACGGTTCTTGTCGTAAAACATTTCTCTCTACTTAAGATATATTCTACAATTTTGGGCAGAAAGTCAATTGACTTGCACGAGAATCTCTATTAGCGGACAAATTTTATAAAAAAAACGATGAACCATAAGCCGGGTTCTGTATTCAGCCCTGCGGCTGAAGTACCGTCATCTGTCTGGGAGAACCGTTTCCGGCTCTCTCTGTGCAGTCTACCCGTGCTTGACCGGCGGGCAGCCGGCGTAAAGGAGCCTTTGAAAAGGCCCTTTTCTGCACTGTTTAACTTTGCTCCTGATGAGGCTTGCCGTTTTTCAGCCTTGCTGAAAAACGGCTTGGAGTTTCACCTGCGGCGAAACTCCTGCCATTTTTTTCCAACAAAACTGAAATCTTTCCGACCGCGTTGCCGCTGCCGAGGCGGGCTCTTACCCCGCCGTTTCACCCTTATCCGACCACTAAAGCACAGTTACGGGTATGTAAGGCATATCCGGCAAAGACTCTAGTGGTCGGACGGTTTACTTTCTGTTGCGCTATCTGTTCCGGCCACTGGCATTAAAATGCCAAATAACCAGCCCCGGGAGTTACCCGGCATCATGCCCTGCGGAGCCCGGACTTTCCTCCCTGAATTCACCCTTCTGATAAACTCAAAGCGGCGGTCTGGTTCATCGCTGCAATATCTTACCCTTACATTTCCTCATAGTCAACATTGATCTTTTCTTCTTCCTCGTCTTCTTCTTCCGCTTCATCTTCTTCGATATCATCAAGGTCTGAAAGTGCGCCTGAATCGCCGGTATCAAAAAAGACTTCTTCGTCTTCGGTGGTTTCTTCGTAATAGAGAATCCGGGAGCAGTAGGGACAGAAAATAAATTCTTCGCCCTTGCGGACATTGTTGGCGAACTGGGCGGGAAGTATCATGTGGCAGCCCATACATACATTGCCTTTAACCGCGACTATACCCAGACCCATTTTGTTTCTGATGATCCGTTCAAATTTAAAGACCACTTCGGAATCAAGATCGTCAGTCAGTTTTTTTTCTCTTTTCAGTAAATTGCCCACTTGTTTTTTCTTTTCTGAAATATCCGCTTCAATGCCCGCGCGGCGTTCGGCCAGATCCTTTTCCTGCTGTTCAATAAGGGAAGTCTGCTGCTGTATCTGTTCGTCCAGTTCCAGCAGGGATTTTTCTTTTTGTTGAAGGTCTTTGCGATATTGCTGTTCTTTTTCTTCTGCCGTGTGGCGTTCTTTATCCAGCGCTTCATATTCCCGCTGGGTGTTGATCTCCGATATGGTACGCTCGGCCTTTTCCCGCGCGGCTTCAGCATCCGCCAACAGATTGCGAAATTCTTCTTCAGCGGCCTTTACCTTTTCATAGTCCTGATTCAACTCGATAAAGTTCCGCTTCATTCGGGCAAGAGCTTCTTCCTGCTTTCCCAGCTGTTTGGGAATTTCCTGAATGTCATGCTCAAGGCTGATTTTTTCTGAAAGAATATCCTGCAAAGACCGCAGCTTATCCAGTTCGTTTTCGCTTACCATGTTTTACTCTCCTTAATGGTCTAAAAAATCTTTGAGTTTCCGGCTCCGCTTTGGATGCCGCAGCCGGCGAAGCGCTTTTGCTTCTATCTGCCTTATCCGCTCGCGGGTAACATTAAAATACAGGCCGACTTCTTCCAGAGTAAGGGAATAGCCGTCATCCAGACCGAAACGCATTTTAAGCACTTCCTGTTCACGGGCCGGCAGCGTGGAAAGCACACCGGCAAGCTGCTCCTGCAGCAGGGTGAAGGCGGTTTGGATCGCCGGATTTTCCACATCCTTGTCCTCAATAAAATCTCCCAGCAGGGAATCTTCTTCTTCGCCAATGGGGGTTTCCAGCGAAATAGGCTCACGGGCTACGTTCTTTACTGATTTGACCCGCTGGGCGGTCCATCCCAGACGCTCGGCGATTTCCTCGTCCGAAGGCTCGCGGCCCAGTGTTTGCAAAAGCTGGCGGGATTCCCGCACTACTTTGTTGATCTGCTCGATCATGTGTACTGGTACGCGGATAGTCCGGGCCTGATCTGAAATGGAACGGGTGATCGCCTGCCTGATCCACCATGTCGCGTACGTGGAGAATTTGAATCCTTTCTTGTATTCGAATTTTTCCACGGCCTTGATAAGCCCGATATTCCCTTCCTGCACCAGATCGAAGAAATGCAGGCCCCTGTTGGTATATTTCTTTGCGATAGAAACCACAAGCCGCAGATTGGCCTTGATCAGCCGGTCTTTGGCGCTTTTCATCATTACCTGTCCGTGGCTCAACTCTTTGGCCATCTGGTTAATGCTGTCGCTGGTTTCCTCGAATTCCGCCTCCATGGTACGGAGTTTCTTTTCCGTTACCTGTATCTGGCGGATTTTTTCTTTGATTTCATCAGCGGAAAGCCCCAGCTTTTCTTCAAGCCGTTCACGCTCATCCTTGATTGTGAGGAAGCGGCCCAGAGTCCGCAGGTCCTTGAGCGAAGCGATCTGCAGATGTTTTTCCAGCCGCTCCTGCTCTTTTTTATAGCGTTTGATCTTTTTCGCGGCCTGAATAAATTTTTCGGAAAACAGGGCGATTTCATCGGGATGAATCTCGGCGTTTTTGATAACCTTCATGATCCGCTTGCGCAGTGTAGAAAGTTCCTTGTCTTCCAGATATTCTCCGCCCCGGACAATAAGCCGCTTTTTGAGCTCAATGTAATTTTTGAGATCGCCTGTTATCAGGCGCAGGGTATCCTTGTAAAACTGACTCAGCCTCCGGCGTTCAGTCATGTGTTCGGTGATTTCTTTTTTTGACAGATTAAGTTCACGTATATCCTGTTTGGAAAAAGCCTTTTGCGCGATGTGATGAAACTCAGGAATAATCATGCCTGATTTTTTTATCACACCCTTGATGATATTCTCCCCTTCTTCCATTTGTCTGGACAGCTCAACTTCCTGCTCCGCGTTCAGAAGATGTTCCTTGCCGATTTCCCGCAAATACAAGCGGATGGGATCATCCACGAGAGAAGATTCCTTGTCGTTGGCAGCGGTGCGCTTTTTAGCGCCCTGCTCGCTCTTGCGGGGTTCAGCGTCTCCCTCATCCTCACCGGAACTGTCTTCTTCGATAAGCTGAACGTTATTCGCTTCAAGCAACGCAAGTACCTGTTCGATCTTGTCAGAGTTGGTGATATGATCAGGCAGATAATCGGAGAGTTCCTCGTAAGAGAGCGCCTTTTTTTCTTTTGCGTATTCTATCAGCTTAATGACCGCCGGGTCTGTCAGCGTTTCATCAGTTGCGGGTACGGCCGGTTTCCCTTCAACCTGAGCCGTTTCCGGCGCTTTTGCAGCCCGCGTTTCCCGAATCGTCTTTTCCTTGCGCTGGGGAGGATTCACTTTGGTCTGTGTTGTTTTCTTTTTGGCTTGCGCTGCTTTCTCCGGGAGCTTCCTGGAGACAGTATCTTTCACTTCACTGCTGCTGCGTTTTTTAACTACCGTGTCTTTTTCCGGTTTTTTACTTCTGGCCTGATTCTTAACCTGCGCTGAAGCAGGTTTTTTGGTTGAAGTAACCCCGCTTTTCGCCCTGACGGAACGTTGCGCCATGCTAACCCCTGATTTCATGCCTTATCTGCCTTCAAGTTTGCGTATTTCAGCATCAACATACATTTTTTCGGCTATTAACTCCGTCATGTCGCCTTCGTGTGCAAGGCCGGGATTCCGTTCCCGCTGCCGCAGTTCCGCGCCGATTTCGGAAAGTCTGCGATGAAGTCTTTTCCCCTTTACCCGCTTGATCCCGTCTTCCATAAGCCGCCGGGGATCGCGCTTTGCATCAGCCCTGAATTCCGGGGACGTTCCCCGCTCAACAATAAAATTCCGCAGTCGCTGCGAACTGATGCGGGATAACAATGCGTCCATGCCGCTTTCCTCATGGATAAAACACTCTTCCAGAGCAACAAAGAGTTCTTTCGCGGCAGGATCCTCAATCTCGCGCATTTCCAGTTGAGCGCGGAATTCAGGATACCAGTTCATGTTAACCGCAACTACGGTAAGCAAAAACAACTCATCGTTCATGCGTACCGCTTGCTCGCCTTCGGAAACATCCTGGGCAGCGGATTTTTCTCCGCCGCGCCGTCTGAGATAATCCTGTAACACCGCCTCCCTGTCCACTCCAAAGGCAGCGGCAGCGGCATTGATACAGTCATCCCGCTCAATTTCCGAATCCAGCGCTTCCAGCCAAGGAAAAAGCAAGGCCAAAGCCCTGTTTTTTCCTTCGGGGCTTGTCACATCGTACAGTGACTTACCACGGGCAATAAGATATTCAAAGTCAAATATAGCTTTTTTCATGTAATTATTCAATACATCCGGGCCGAATTTTTGCAAAATTTCCGCCGGATCCTTCATTTGGGCCGCTTCATCTGTACTGCCCGGTATGGTCAGGGAACAGGAAAGGCCGTTTTTCCGGCAAATGATAATCCCCTTGACTGCGGCATTTTGCCCGGCCTCATCAGAGTCAAACACCAAAATCGCCCGTTCTGCCCAGCGCCGCAGCAATTTTGCCTGTTCAGGGGTAAAAGCCGTGCCCAAAGGGGCGACCGCATTGGTGATTCCGGCCTGATGCAGGGCGATGACATCCATATAACCCTCGGCAATGTACACGGTTTTTGTCCGCCTGATTTCGGGAATGGCAAGGTCAATGGCAAAGAGAGTTTGCCCCTTTTTATAGGTTTCCAGTTCCGGGGAATTGATGTACTTGGGCGGCTGTGAGCCGTCGCTGTTCAGCACGCCCGGCATGACCCGGCCCCCAAAAGCCACAATTCTGCCCTGACGGTCGGCAATGGGAAACATCAGCCTGCCGGAAAACAGGGGAAAGCCCTTGTGCCGGGCTGAAAACAGGCCGGATGTATCGAGAAAATCCTGAGAATAGCCCTTTTCCTGTAAAAAACGGTACTGCCAGTTTCGGTCAGCCGGGGCATACCCAATTCTGAAACGCCCAATCATCTCGTCTGCAATCTTTCGCGCCCGAAGATACTCAAGTGCGGCCTTTCCCTCGTTCTTTTCAGTCAAAAAATGCTGAAAAGTCCCGGCAGTCCGGCGGTACAGCTCAAACAATTGCTCTTTTCGGGTATTTTCCGCTTCCCGGTCCCGGTCAGGAGCGTCCCCGCCTTCCTCATATATGATTTCGATGCCCATTTTACGGGCAAGGCTGGTGATGGCCTCAGGAAAACTGAGCTTGTCCATTTCCATGACAAAGTTGATAACCCCGCCGCCTTTTGAGCAGCCAAAGCAGTGGTACATTTTCCGATCCGGGTCAACAGTGAACGAGGGAGTTTTTTCATGGTGAAAGGGACAGAGGCCCCAATAGCGGCCCCCTTTTTTTTCCAGCCGGACATAGTCCTCGACTACTGCTACAGCGTCCAGCCGGTTATTGACTTCCTGAATCGTGGATTTGGAGATGAGGCTCACATTCCAGACGATCTAACACCATAGCGGGATTTTAGTCAAGGTGGCATACCTCAGCAGAAATATATGCCTAAAAAATACTAAAAGAGACCCGTAAATTCTTTCGAAGAACCCCGGTAGGGGCGGCCAGCGCCAGTGGCAAAAATCTGGATGAATCTGCCTGCGGAGCCTCGTCCGATCTTTCCCCTGCAACCGGGTATGTGTATTAAGATAGTCTCCTCCGGCAGAGAACTCCAGACAATTTTTGCCACT
>JAIRUN010000089.1 GCA_031254365.1 Treponema sp.
ATGAATGAAAATCCCGCCCAGATTCCCGGACGTATTAAAGAATTGCGGGAAGTGCTGGAAATCAGCATCATGGATATGGCCAAAGACACCGGCCTTCCCCTTGAGACCTATACCAAATACGAGAACGGTGAATTGGACATTCCCATCAGCGTACTCTACCATATCGCAAACCGGTTGGGTACGGATGTGACGGTACTCATCACCGGAGAAGACCCCAGAATGGCAAGCGTCGCGGTGTGCCGCAAAGGTAAAGGCGTACAGATAGAGCGCTATCCCGGTTATGAATTTTCCAGCCTGGCATTTAATTTCAAGGGCAGAACCATGGAACCGCTGCTGGTGTTCCTCGATTCCTCAAAGCCCCAGGCAGCGCAGGTGGCGCACTCAGGCCAGGAGTTCAATTATGTAGTCGAGGGCCGGATGAGAGTCACTGTTTCCAAAGCCGAGTACATCCTTTGTGAAGGGGACTCGATCTACTTTGACGCACGCCTTCCCCACGGTCAAAGCGCGGTGAATGGCTCCGCGCGCTTTATTACAATTATTCAGGAATAGGAATACCAAATGAATGAAATTATTTCCCGCTTCTGTCCCCGGATCGAATTCGAAACTTATGAGGACTTCTACGACAACTACCGCTGTAATGTTCCTGATAATTTTAACTTTGCCTACGATGTAGTTGATGAGTGGGCGCGGCTTGACCCGGAAAAACCTGCCATGCTCTGGACCAATGATACAGGCGAGATGCGCTCTTTCAGTTTTACCGATGTTAAACGGCTTTCCGATCAGGCGGCAAATGCTCTGCTTGGACTTGGCATTAACAAGGGTGATGTGGTTATGCTCATTTTGAAACAGCGGCCCGAAGTATGGACGCTTATGTGCGCCCTGATGAAGATCGGCGCGGTCTGCATACCCGGCACTTATCAGCTAACAGTCAAGGACCTTGAATACCGCTGCAATATTGCCGAAGTAAAACTCCTGATTACCCTTGACGACCCTGATTTACTGGAGACCATTGCCGCTGTCAGACCCAGTTGCAGCAAACTTGAATCTGTCGCCATTGTAAGCAGCGGGAGCGGTGCTGCCCTCCCCCCCGGCTGCATTGATATATGCGAAAAAATCGCAAAGGCAAGCCAGGACTTCAAAAAAATTCCGGGCGCGACATACGATCCCATGCTGATCTATTTTTCCTCAGGCACTACCGGAATGCCGAAAATGGTTCTGCACAACCACAGCCTCCCTCTGGGCCACATCGTCACCGCCAAATACTGGCACTGCGTAGAGGACAGCACAGTCCACCTGACACAGACCGATTCAGGCTGGGCGAAATTCGCGTGGGGAAAAATCTATGGCCAATGGATATGCGGCGCAATCATCGGCGTATACGACACGGAAAAATTTACCCCTCAGGGAATGTTAGACGCAATACAACGGCTGCGGCCAACAACTTTCTGCGCCCCAGCCACCATTTTTCGCTACCTAATCAAGGAAGACCTTTCCGGCTGCGACTTCAGTTTTATCCACCATTGTTCGGTAGCCGGGGAACCCCTCAGCCCCGAAGTGTACCATAAACTGAAAGAACTCACCGGCCTTGAACTCCGGGAAGGCTTTGGACAGAGCGAGACCTCGGTGATGGCTGCCGTATTCAAATGGCTGCCGGTAAAACCAGGTTCAATGGGCAAACCGGCCCCGCTGTTTGGCATAAAGCTGTTAGACGAAGACGGCAGCCCCTGCGATGACGGTATTGTAGGCAACATGAGCATCACCTGCGCCGGAAAAAATATGTACGAAATTGACGGAGCAGAAAAGCCTTCTTCGCCTGATGCGGTTACGCCATTTATCGGCGCATCGGATTTTCCCGGCCTGTTCCGTGGTTACTGGAAGGACAAAGAAATCACTGGCCAATGCTGGCATAACAGCGTCTACCAAACCGGCGACATGGTCTGGCGGGATGACGAAGGCTACTTCTGGTTTGTCGGCCGCAACGATGATGTGATAAAATGCTCAGGTTATCGCATCGGCCCCTTTGAAGTCGAAAGCGCCCTGATGGAACATCCTTCGGTGCTGGAGTGCGCCGTAACCGCCGCACCTGACCCTATGCGCGGCCAGGTTGTCAAGGCAACCATTGTACTTGCCCGCGGCTTTTCAGCTTCGGAAGAAATCAAGAGGGATTTGCAAAACCACGTTAAACGGGTTACCGCCCCCTACAAGTACCCCAGAATAGTTGAATTTGTGAATGAGCTTCCCAAAACCATCAGCGGCAAAATACAGCGGAACCTGATACGAAAAAAAGACTTCGACACCAATGAGACCCGGTAATATGGTATAGTCTACTTGTTATTTTTTGGCCGGTAAATGGTTCCGGCCATTTCCGTACATTCAAAAATTATCCAGCTATCATTTTTTTCCTTTAATAATTTCAAAGTACCTGCTAAATCAACACATCCCGCACCTATAAATAGTATAGCCCAATAGAGTAATATGACATTCCCGATGAATATGGAAATAACCGCGGGAATTATTCCCATAAGTATGAATGGCATAATTGTGCCAATTATAAAGTGATTTTTCCGTAATACTTCAGTACAATCACAATAGAGTATGAATTTTTTTGGCACAATCCCAAACTTTATGGATTTAAATCCATTTTTCGAAAAAATGGAATAGAATAACCCATGTATCAATTCATGAATAACGATAAGCGGCAATACAATTGCAAGGACAATACCAAGATTCTTAATGCCCATTATCATCCGTTCCTGCAAACCCATTGTGTAATTATTTTTTACCGTGTTAACTACTTCCTGTATTTTCTCAGGCCAAATAAAATAAAAGGGAATCCCAAAAAGTAATATCGCGGCAACAAGTACAAAAGTACCAAAAACATATACCAAACCAATATTTAAGGTAATTTCCTCTTTGGCGTAATTTTCTTCCGGAAAATTGTTAGTTTTCATAATAATCCCCTAATACAAATATACATAATTTATCTGTCTTTTTCAATAAATTTTATGATTTTAATATTTGTTTTCATACGAAACCACAGAGTTTCACGGAGTCTTGATTAGCTATTTTGTCTCTCCCTCGCGTACTCATCTATTTCGAAGCTGGGAGCAGACTTTATTATATGAAGCGCCATTGTCACCAAGCATATTGAGCGCCCACACCACTGCTCCGGCAACAGGCGGCACGTCAAGAAGCGTATATTTGATGCGGTAACCTGGCTTGGCCTCGCTGACCGTTTCTTTAAGGGTATCAAGCAGCAGGGGATGTTCGCCTTTTACAAAAACAGAACCCGCAAGCACAATGAATATATCTTCATCCCGGCTGAAATTCATTTCTTCGATCATGCATGAAATCCCGCCCGCGTAACTTTTTCCAATGTCACACAAAATTCGCGCCGCGACTTTATCATTTTTAATGACCGCTTCAAACAACATTCTGGAACAGGCGGCAATATCAAGGCTTTCTTCTTCAATTTTCGCGTATATTTTATCAACAAAATCATACTTGTTTGAAATGCCGAGTTTTTTCAGAAGGACAGGAGTCATGCAGGTAGGTTCAGCCTTGCGGAAAAGTTCGCTGTACACGGATGAAATCACCATTTCGCCCATGTATCCGCCGCCGCCGCAATCAGCGGAAATAAACCCTACGCCGCCGATTTGAAGGGTTTTGCCTTCTTTGTTGACTCCGGCCAAAGTGCAGCCTGTTCCGTTGATTGCGCAGATTCCGGTTCCCGCAGGATTTCCCGCAGGTATTCCCAAAAAAGCATCGTTTACCAGGGTAAATTTTTCAAACCCAAGTCTTCGCAGCATTTCAGATTCGATACTGTGCTGTAACTTTGTATCAACGCCTGCCATGCCCAGCGCTGAATATGCCACCTGCTTCATTGTTATATTATTTTTTGATAAAATTTTTTTTAACAATTGTTCAAGTTCATCTTCAAGCTGCTCATATGAACCGGAAAGGGATTCGTGATTCAAAGGGCCCCAATGGGCAAAGTCAATAAGGGTTCCTGTTGTATCAAAGAGCGCGAGATGGCTTTTTGTTCCTCCCGCGTCCAGGCCGATTACATATTCACCCATAATTCCTCCGCCCCTTATTTTAACAGACCCTTTGGCAAATACTTCGCGTTAGCGGCAATCATTTCATTAAGCACGGCCTTTGCCTTATGATAATCTCCGATCAAGGGATGAATCATCAGGGCCGCAAGCGCGTCCGCTTTGCTGCCGTTCAGCGCGGCTCTGACCGTATATTTTTCATAAGCCTTGACCACCTGCATCAGCCCCTGTATATACGGAATATCCAGCTTTGACAGCGCAACCGGAGAAGCGCCTTTCCGGTTTACCGTACACTTGAGTTCCAATACATCATCGTCCGCCATAAACGGAACAGCGCCGTTGTTTTTAACATTCACAACATGATACTCATTTTTATCGTTTTCAATAGCATCCACAACCGACACCGCCGCTGTTGAATACAAAGCGCCGCCGCGCTCGGCAAGCTCTTTTGGTTTATCCTTAAGATCGGGATTTGCATATTGCCTGAGAAGGGTTTCCTCAATATCAACACACAGTTCACCCCGTGTTTTTTCCGCGCAACGGCAATGATCAATCTGCTCATCCCGCAAATAGTAGTAACTTAAATACGATGAAGGTATAGCGGGTATAGCCGCAATCAAGTCGTCCTCATATTCAATGTCAGGTACGTTTTTCATTTTAGCGCCTGATTTTTTTCCAAGACTGTCAAGAATGTTTGTACCTTTAACAGTAACGGATGTAACCCAGCTCAAATGATTCAACCCCAGGTACTCATAGTCGAAATCCGTTGAACCTGTTTTATTGGCAATATCGGCGTGCATATTCACAAAGCAGTTGCAAAGCCCAACCATTTTTACGTTTGTATGATTTAACAATGCTTCCGCAACAATCCCCGATGGATTGGAAAAATTTATCAGCCATGCGTCAGGGGCGAGTTTTTCAATACGCCGCGCCATATCAAACAGGACAGGCACTGTTCTCAGGGCCTTCATAAAACCGCCAACGCCGGTTGTTTCCTGTCCCAGAAGTCCGTGTTTCAGGGGAATCTTTTCATCAAGGATACGGGCCGCCAAACCGCCGACTCGTATCTGAGCGAAAATATAATCCGCCCCTGTTATGGCTTCGTCCAAATCCCCGGTGAGGACGATCTTGCCGGTAAATCCTTTTGATGCAAGCATTCTTCTGGCAAGCCCGCCGACAACTTCGAGTTTTTCTTTATCAATATCCATCAGATAAAACGATTGAAAATTAAGGCTTTTCTGCCGGTCAATAAAACCTTCGATAAGTTCCGGTGTATAAGTACTCCCCGCGCCTATTACCGCAGCTTTTAATGTGCGCATAAAACCCTCCTCAAGATGACAAGTATTCCATTGTATCCCGGAACCTGTACAATGACAATGTAAATTATTGTTTCAAATAGTTGATTCCTGGCATGAATTGGTTTATTTTTTATTTATGGCTGATATAACTTTTGACATTGTAAAACATTTCGGCGTTATTTCCGAAGAAAAGAGCGGATGGAAAAAAGAGCTTAATCTGGTTTCGTGGAACGGCAGGACTCCCAAGCTCGATGTGCGGGACTGGTCGCCAGGACATGAAAAAATGGGAAAAGGCGTTACCCTGACGCAGGAAGAAGCAACGCAACTGGCCCAACTGCTCACTGCTTCTTTGGCGGAACCGGCAACATAGAAGCTGGCGCAAAGCAACCGGCTTTATGGACAGAACTAATGCCTCAGCGAAGCAAGGCAATGGCCTCTTGTGTCATGCGGTCGCAGCGCTCGTTGAATTCGTTTCCCGCATGACCCCTTACCCATTCCCATCCTGGCGATAATTCCGCGGCAAGGGCATCAAGTTCCATCCATAAATCCTGATTTTTAACCGGCTTTTTATCACTGGTTCGCCAGGAATTTCGTTTCCATGTAATAATCCATTCGGTGATGCCCTTTTGGACATATTGTGAATCAGTGTAGACCCTAAGCTGCCGGGGGCAGCCGCTCGTTGAACCTCTGTTTCGCATTTTGAGAGCCTTGAGCGCAGAAATAACCGCTGTAAGTTCCATGCGGTTGTTGGTGGTATTTTGTTCAGCGCCCTTGTCCTCAGCCACAATGGTATCACCATTTGGAACGGCCTCAGTTTGCACCATTGTATAGGCCCAGCCGCCAGGACCCGGATTACCCAAACATCCGCCATCAGTGTAGATTTTCAATGCTGTTTCCATTCGCTCATATTTTATATTTTTTTCTCAAAACATTAAAGCGCCCCGCATCCTGAACCCATATAAATGGTGGAGGCAATGTATGAAGAAATATATTTATCTTGTTCTGTCAGTCCTGTGCGCCCTGTGCTGCACAGTGTGTTCCTGCATAACCGAAGAAGCTGCTGCTATTTCGCAGATCTTTGGTACACGTTCAGAAACACCGGTGTTCCTGTCCGGTAAAGCCGTATCAGAAACGGAGATCGATTTTGAGTTTTCACTTCCGGTAAAAGTCGTTTCCCTGCATTTCAGCCCCGCGCTTGAGATTGAATCGATTGAAGAAGGAAGCATTGTCCGGGTCAATTTCGCCAAAGGCCCTGGCCCCGGGGAACGGCTTACCGCAGACATCCTGGTGGAAGATGAAGCGGGTAACACCATGAATGTGCTGATTCCGCTCAGAACCAGAAACAGCCGGATTCCGGCCATGCTCATCAATGAACTGCGTACCGAATATTCCAAGCCCAAAGCGGAATTCATCGAATTCAAAATTCTGGAAGCGGGTAATCTGGGGGCGCTGCGGGTTTTTATTGCCGGATATAACAAGAATCCGCTGGTATACGAGTTTCCCCCAATCGAAGTTGGAAAAGGTGAATACATTGTGCTTCACCTGCGTACTGTTGAAGAAACCTGTCGTGATGAACTGGGCGGTAATCTGAACGAATCAGGCGGCACAGAAGCAAGCGCGGCCAGGGATATATGGATACCGGGAACGGTCAAGCTGCCGCACAAAACAGACGCGATTTATGTGCTGGATCAGGACGACCATGTTGTTGACGCGGTATTGCTTTCCGAAAGCGCTGATCCCTGGTGGAACAAGGACTATCTTGCGGAAGCGGCTGAATTCTTATCCAGACAAGGTGCATGGAAATCAGCGGACGGAAGAATCCCCGGCCCGGCGGACGCGGTGAATTCCGGCAAAACCACTAACACCCGGACAATCTGCCGTGATGAAACAGTTGCGGATACAAACACAGCCGCAGATTGGTACATCACCGCAACCAGCAGCGCGACACCGGGAAAACTGAATAATCCGAAACGCTTTCAATAGACTGCGGTCCACCTGGACTTTAGATCAGGTTCCTGAACAGGGCCTCAATATCGTGTTTGGGAGCGGCTCCGGCTTTTTGCGCGGCTACCGCTCCGTTTTTGTACACTACCAGCAGGGGAATTGAAGTAATGCCATGCTGCTCTGCAAGGGCATTTTCTTCATCCACATTTATCGCGCCGACTTTGAGCCGCCCCTCATATTCAGAAGCGATCTGCTCTATTACAGG
>JAIRUN010000123.1 GCA_031254365.1 Treponema sp.
TGAATGGGCGAGTCGCCGGTTATCAACTGTTCAGTAATGCCAATACTGAATTTCTTCCCCAATGCCACATCAAGCCGGTGCAGATAAAAATAGCGGTGCAAACTGCTGGTCGGTAACGGTGGATCATAGTCGGAAAGATCCACTATGGACGGGTCAACCAGTGACTGATCAAAAAATATCGGTATCTGGCTGACCACCATCGAATACTTAATCCACGCATTAAATACCGAGAGCCGCGCGAAATCATAATAGTCAGGGGTATCCGTCAACAGTAAATTGCCGCTGTGCGCGTTCCCGAAAGAAAGGCGATCCCGGCCTATCTGAATATTCCACCAATCCTTTCCCAATGAGGCAAAAGCCCTGAACGGAAATCCGCCGCCGTCAAAGAAATCAAAGGCATAAACGATATTGGTGTTGATATAACTATGCTCATCTTTTACTCCCGGAAAGTTCTGAAAAGCCGGTTCAAAATGCAACTGTAGTACATCCATAAAAAACAGGTCAATGGGAATGCGTACGAATTCAGGGCGGTCAAGATCGGGCAATACCCATTTTACCTGTTCATTGGTTCTGGCGCTGAATTCCCCCTTGAGTATCAAGTGCGCCGAAAGCGCCGCGCCTCCCAATGATAGAATTGTCTGTGGAGACAATTTCTGTTTAATTCTGCTGTATGCTTCCTGTCCCCAAACGCTTAGTTCATCTTCCTCAATGCTGTTCAGAAAATTCATTATTTCATAACTTGACAGCGGGGGTGTGAATGAGAACAAAATATGGTTTGTTTCCTGGGCAAGAATACGCAAATCATCAAGTATTTCATCTCCGGCCGCGAACATAACAAGTTTTTCAGATACCTTGTCTTCAGCGTAAACATGAGATTCTCCCCACATACCGCCAATAAAAATCACTGTTAGTATTATCATGAGCTTTATAAGGCAGGCCGCGATAAAGTACCGGGCAAATGTAAGTACACGCAT
The DNA here is from genome assembly GCA_031254365.1 of Treponema sp. Lineage (GTDB taxonomy): Bacteria > Spirochaetota > Spirochaetia > Treponematales > Breznakiellaceae > WQXQ01. The sequence goes on from JAIRUN010000123.1 coordinate 975, forward strand.
TTATTCTTACTATATCTGCTTTTTATTTTTTTTTCCAGAGTGTCAGCGTTTTTTCGAAGAAAATTACTCCAGACCCCGCGCTTCCAGCGCCAGAGCAGTATCGGCGGCGGCCTCCATCATGCGTTCAGTTACCAGCGGAATGAGCAGGATAAGGCGGCGCAGGCCCTTTTTGCATGAACGGGCATCGCAGGCAAGGTTCATTGTTTCCCAGAGTTCAAAAAAGCGGGGAATGAATCCGAGCATCAGACTGATACCCAGACTGATCCGTCCGCTGCCAAAAACTCTTTTTTCAATAGCGCCGAGTGACAGGCGCAGTTCCCGCATGGTGGTTACCGCAAAAAGCAGGGCAGCGGCGGCAAAAGACGCCAGTATGCGCAGGGCGGTAAGAATCCCCGCAAAAAAACCTGCCCCGCTGATGCCGGGTATGAACAGATCGGGAATGTACACATTGAACACAATAATTTCAGGCGTTGTGATTCCTGGTGCGCCAGGCTCAAAAGTTTTGACAAGAAGAATACACAGCGACAGAATCACAAGCGGCTTTGAACCGTGCAGCAGTTCATGGGGAGGAATGCGGGCGATAATTGATCCGGCGAGGATCACCAGTGCGGCTGCCGCAAGTCCGGCAAGAGAGCTGTATGCGGCGATTGAAAGGGCAAGCATGGACAGAAGTTTCAGGCCCGCCGGAGCGCGGTGGAGCATGGTTCTCCCGCCGCGGTAAGCAAAGGCTATACCGGGCTGCCCTACTCTTCCAGCCATGAACAGTCCTCTATAGCTGCGTAATTTCGCCGGGGGTCACGCACTCCCCAGGCGGGATCAAGCCTGTCCAGCACCGCGGCTGGCGGGCCGTCATCGCGGATGCTGCCTTTGTGAAGAATTACCAGCCGGTCAGCGAAGGCCAGCACTTTCTCAAGTTCATGGGTCAGTATGATGAGAGTCTTTCCCTCCTTTTTCAGATCGCGAATAATAGCGAGAGTCTGGGCCACGCCCGGCCAGTCAAGATTGGCAAAAGGCTCATCCATGATCACCGTGTTGCAGCCCATAGCGATGATCCCCGCGACCGCAAGACGACGCTTTTCCCCGCCGGACAATCTGCGGGGAGAGAGTTCCCGTCTGTGAAAAAGCCCCAGAGCCTCAAGCGCCGCCTGTACCCGCTCTCCTGTTTCCGTTTTGGAGAGGCCCAGATTTTCCGGGCCAAAGGCAATGTCCTCTTCAACGGTCTCCCCTATTATCTGGGCATCGGCATCCTGAAACACCAGACCCAATTCCCTGCGGAGACTTTTTTCGGCCATGCGCTGCGCGGCGATGCGCCGCGTTGCACCACGCTGCGCCGCGTATAAGGGCTGACCTCGCAGCAGCACTTCCCCGCATGAAGGTTCAAGCAGGCCCGCGATGATCCGCATCAGCATTGTTTTCCCTGAGCCGTTGGAACCGGCGATCAGCAGGCACTGGCTTTCAATAATGTCGAGATTAATGTCAGATAATGCATGGTACGACTCTGCGCCTGACACGCCGGGGAAAATTTTCGAGATGTTTTTAATCGAGAAAAGCGCCGTGCCTGTTTTATTATACTCGTTTTTATTCATATAAATTACATCTAACGTGAAAGCAGATCAGCGGCAGTACGGCGCAATCTGGGGGCAATCAGAGCGGCAATAATCCCCTTGAGAGCATCGCCAATAAGAAAGGGATAAAACCCGATGGTCAGGGTTCGCGGCCAGTCAGCGTCAAGTGTCATTTTAAGCCGGATGAGGCCCGGCGCATACACCACGAGGAACCCGGCGCTAATGGCGGCAATGAGCCGCCAAAGAGGTACTTTTATTCCGGGCCGGGGAAATCCCACAATAAGCCCGGCAATAATTGCGCCCAACAGATACCCAAACAGATAGCCGCCAGTGGGGCCGATGATTCGCGCGATGCCCATTGGCGATCCGTTATTTGCAAATACCGGCGCGCCAATAGCCCCCGCGATAATAAACAGCCCTACTGCCGCGCCGCCCAGAACCGGCCCCAGCACCAAACCGGACAGCAGGGTAAAAAGATTCTGCATGGCAATGGGAACCGGGCCAATGGGTATTGTTATAAAGGCCCCCACTGAAATGAGTGCCGCGAACAGGGCGGTAAAAGTCAAACCGGTAACAGTTTTCATAATAATGCCTTATGAAAAAAACGCTAGTGATACCGGACCGGGGTTGAAGTACAGGGCCTCGGCGCGGCTGTTCTGGCCGGGTTCAGATGTGATAATACAGCGTCCGGCAGGATCAATGCCGGAAAAAATTCCCCGCGCAAGAACCCGTGTCTGCGGATCACGAAAAGCCTGAACGTGCGCGCTTTCTCCGTAACCGGGATCGAGTACCGCTGCCTTTGCCCCAATGCAGTCAGCCAGAGAATTCCATTCAACGGCCAGCAGCCGGTTTCCCTGTGAATATGCCGCGCCGGAATTGAAACGCAGGGTAAGCTGCTCAATTTCAGCGAGCAGACGCAGCAGCACTTCACTGCGTGACACCGGATGGCCTATGATCTCGGCGCAGCTTACGCTCTTTCCCGAAAGCGCGGGGTTGTTTACGTTTATTCCCACGCCCAGGGCAAGCCAGTTTATGCGATCCCCTTCGCCGGAAATTTCCGTCATTACCCCGGCGATTTTTCGCTGGTCAATATAGATGTCATTGGGCCAGCGCAGCCGGGCCTGCTTCCCGCATATTGCGCTCAGAGTACGGGTAACGGCAATCTGGAGTATCAGACACGGCAGTGTATAATCAGCAACAGCCAGAGCGGGCCGGTCCAGTATGGTGAAAAAAAGCCCTCCCTGCCGCGATGCCCAGGTCCTGCCATTCCTGCCACGGCCTGCTTTCTGTTTTTCCGCGATAATCACGGTTCCGGCGGCAAGCCCCTGTTCAGCGAATTCCCTCGCCCTATCCATGGTGCTGCCCGTGCTTTCAAAATGCCGGAACATTGCTTCCCTTTTACCGAATTCCCAAGGATAGAGAAAATCACCGTCTTTATGGGGATTAAGGGAATAGCCCGCGTCAGTGGTTTCAATTGGATAGCCAGCCTCAACCAGAGATTGTATTCCCTTCCAGACCGCAACCCGTGAAATACCGATTATCTTTGCCAGTGCGCTTCCGCTCAGGGTTTCACCCTGTTTTTTCCGCAATTCCAGCACTAATTGGGCTTTGCTGGATAGTTCAGAATTGTTTTTTTGGCTTTTGTTAACCATGATAAATAACAGGTTAACGACAAAAAAGAAAAATGTCAATACATGAAGGCTTTATTCAACACGCCCGTAAAAGGTACTTATTGATTTGGCTGGCAGATTGACAATTATTTCGGCTGGAATCTGCCTTCTGCCATTGACTGGCCCCAGGGGAGTCAGTTTTTCTGTTGCCGATGTACGCCATGATTCCAGAGAAACAAACCTGGCTCCTTCCAGATTCAGGTATACAGTTCTGGGAGCAGTTGATTCGTTAACCAAAACTACAGCGATTTCACCTGTTGCAGGATTCCGGAAAGCGCTTGAAAATACCCTGGGAACAGGAGTAGTTGTGGCCTCCAGCCGCAGCCAGCCTGGACGGATAAAGCGGCTGTACTGCCCCATTGCGTAGAGTCTGAGCGCCGCGATTACCGTATCACCATCTACTTTAATAAGGCTTCCCGCAAAATCAGTATCCCCGCTGCCTGTCCACAGCCACCAGTACAAAAAGGCGTTTGTTTGCGCCAGTGTCATATCATAATGAATCATCTTCGCGAAAAACAGGGCGTTATCAATGCCCGTTCCTTTTGGCATATTCGGTCCTCCTGAATTGGAAACCTCAGTCTGCCAGAAACGCTTGCCCGACGCGATAATTTGGGGAAAGGCCTTTGCGCCGGCCATGCCCGATGAATCCCATGAAGCATTGTACTGATGCAGGCCGATGTGGGTAAAAACACTGTTTGCTGATGCGTCATTTAATGAAGGCTGTATCATTTCGTCAAATCTTATATTAAAATTTTCATATTCAGGAGCCATTATTCCCAGTCCATTTTCACCAAGTACAACGCCTTTCATGGGGAAACGCTGCCCTATTACCGCAAGAAAATCTCTGATATCAACACCGCTCCAATAGGCGGATTCATACTTGACTTTCCAGTTTGGTTCGTTCTGTACGGAGAGAATCGCCAGAGGCGCGCCCATTCTCGCTTCAAAATTTTTCACATAATCGGCAAGGAGATCAGCGTAATCATTGTATTTGTCCTTTTTTAATCTGCCCCACCAATCGGGCCTGGTCCAGTCAATGGTATAATCAAGATTGCCGCCAAGGCCAGCCACATCCTCTTTCCACTGAGTTACGCGATTATTCGGCGGAGTCCAAGGGGTACTCATGATGGTTAACGTTTCAGGACCGTTTCTGCCAAGACTATTGATCCGCGAAATAAGATGTCTGGTTCCGCTCAAGTCCCAGCTATTCCAGTTAAGGTTAAAGGTTTTTGTTCCGTCCGCATTTACGGTGTAGTCGTATGTATTGTCACTTTTTCTGACAACAAAGCCGTCATTCAGGCCGGGATCATCATCGCCGGAAAGCCGTTCCCGAAACGGAATACGGTTGCGCAGGATTGTAAAACCAGCCCCTTCGGTTTTTGAATAAAGGAGCTTAACCACTTCGTCTGCGGTTTCAATATCTGACGGTAAACGGGTCCATGCATTTGAACCGCCAAAACCGTCTATTACCTGATGATGTTCGTTATAGCGGATTTCCATTACCCCGTCATACTCGCCGCTGCCGCCGCCGCCCGGTGAAGTGCCGCAAGTCAAAAACAATACAGGAACGACCGCAAAGAATATTATATATTTCATGGTTTCTCCTTGCTCTATTATGTATGAATATACCGGAATAAGCTATCAGTACGCCTGCATTCTATCTTTA
>JAIRUN010000182.1 GCA_031254365.1 Treponema sp.
CTTGTGATGTAGAGTTTTTCCCGTGCGCGGGTTATAGCCACATAAAACAACCGCCGTTCTTCTTCAAGACTGCCCGCCGTCTCTTGCGGCGATGCCTCCTCGCCATTTTCTTCATCAGCGTCATCTTTGAGACTTCGCTCATGGGGGATAAGGCCCTCCTCCGCACCGGCGATAAACACCACGGGAAACTCAAGGCCCTTGGCCGCGTGAATTGTCATCAGGTTCACCTTGCCCTCGGTATCGTCTTCGCCATCGTCTCTGGTAATGAGGCTGATCCGGTTGAGCCAGGGGTACAGGCCACAGTCAAAATTATCCGGGTCCTGTTCCCAGTTTTCAATCATTGTAATAAAGTATTCAATATTGCCGAATTTCCAGCGGGCCTTTTTTTCTTCTGATCCGTGTTCCACCACCAGATGACCCCAATAGTCGATTGTATCTGTCAGGCTGCGGACTTTTTTTGAAAGCATCCAGGGCTGGCCGGGCGCTCCTTTGCGTTCCAGTATTTCAGCCCGCTGGGTTTCTATCAGGTTCATAAATTCTTCCAGTTCGGTCATTGTTTTTGTATCCTGAAACAGTCCCTGCTGTCCGCTTGTGCGGGCGTGGTTCAGGCGGGCAAGCGCGTCCCAGATACTGAAATGATTTTTCCGTGCAAGATTGTTTAATTCGGTGATAGTTGTTTTTCCGATACCCCGGCGGGGAGTGTTGATGATCCGCAGCAGGCTGATATCATCGTTGGGATTGGCAATGACTCGCAGATAGGAAATGATGTCCTTGATCTCCTTGCGCTGGAAAAAACTTGTACCCCCCGATACTTTATAGGGAATGTTTTCCGCAAGAAACGCTTCTTCGATGTTTCTGGCAAGGGAATTGGTCCGGGTAAGCACACCGAAGTCATGGTACTTGAGGCTCTCCATGATCGACAAATGCCTGATCTGTGACGCGATAAAATCCGCCTCATCGCTTTCATTTTCGGGATTAAAAAATTCTATGGGCCGCCCCTTCTCATTGCCCGACCAGAGGGTTTTTTCCTTGCGGCCTGTGTTATGTGCAATTACACCGTTTGCCGCTTCAAGAATGGTTGAGGTTGAACGGTAGTTCTGTTCGAGTTTGATTTCAGCCGCGCCGGGAAAATCTTTTTCAAACATAAGGATGTTTTCGTAATTGGCCCCGCGCCACGAATAGATCGACTGATCATCATCGCCGACCACGCACACATTGTTGTTCCCCGCCGCCAGCAGCCGCAATAGCCGGTATTGTATGAGGCTCGTATCCTGAAATTCATCCACCATGATATAGCGAAAACGGCGGCTGTACTTTTCCAGAACTTCAGGATGCCGCTCGAACAGTTCAAGGGGAATCGTGAGCAGATCGTCAAAATCAACGGCATTATACACTTTAAGTCCCTGCTGATATTCCTCGTATACGGGCTTCAGATCGCCGCTTGCCATTTTGCTGGTTCCAGCGCCTTTTTTCGCGGCCCCCTGATTCCAGACCGCAAGCCCGGTCTTAATATTCGAAAAAAGCTGCGCCAGCGCGTAAAGATCAACCTTGCTTGAAGCCATGCGACATTCCCGCAGACTTTCCTTGATGAGGCTCATGCGGTCTGTTTCATCGTACACGGAAAAATTTTTTCGATAGCCGAGCAGTTCCGCTTCCTCCCTGATGATTGAAAGACCAAATGCGTGAAAAGTGCTCACCGTGAGATTTTGCAGTTTCTTTCTGGTCAGTTCTTTGACCCTGCTTCCCATTTCCTTTGCCGCTTTATTGGTAAAGGTAAGGGCAAGAATCGCCGACTGGGGAATTCCCTTTTCGAGCATATAGGCAATGCGGTAAGTGATGACTCTGGTCTTGCCTGATCCGGCTCCGGCGATAATCAGCGCCGGGCCTTCAATGGCAGTTACCGCCTCTAACTGCGGCCCGTTGAGTTCAGCTTTGATGTTCAGTTTTGACAAAATTATTTCCTGTTGAGGCTGTTCATGCGCAAAATGGCTACGAGCGCTTTTCCGGCTTTTCCCCGGTGGCTGATCCGGTTTTTTTCTTCTTCGGAAAGTTCCGCTACAGTGTGGCCCAGTGAGGGAATATACAGAACCGGATCATAACCGAAACCGCCTTCCCCTCTGGCATATTCCGGCCCTTTGACGATTTCTCCTTCAAAGATTTCCTGCGCCGTAAAAAAATGCTCCGGTTTATACAGCAGGGTCATTGCACAGACAAAGCGGGCGCTGCGCCGGGGATTATCCCCCAGTTCTTTAAGGAGCAGGGTGTTCCGTTCAGCGGCTGTTTTGGCGTACCGTGCCGAATATATCCCCGGCCTGCCATCAAGCGCATCCACGCATATCCCCGAATCATCGGCGATGACCGGATCGCCTACTCTATACAGCGGCGGCCGGCGTTCTGAAAGCAGCCGGTACAATTCACACGCCTTGAGCATTGCGTTTTCAAAAAAACTCGTTCCCGTTTCTTCGGGATCAAAGTCCAGCCCCGCGTCAGTGGGAATAATTACGCTATAACCGCTGTTTTCCGCATTGAGAATGGCGGCAAGCTCCGCCTTTTTATGAATGTTGCCCGTGGCAAACCAGATGTTCATGGTTTATATTGTATACTTTTTTAATGTCGCTGCTACAGCGCCGGGACCGGCGATGAGTTCCTCAAAAAGGGATTCTACTTTTTCACCCAGCCCTGCCTCGTAAAGATTCACCGCGAATATTTTACTGTCCGAAAGTATCGGCTGGAGCGCGGCGCGGAAGGGCCCCTTTTGACCAAGTTTGATTCCCGCAAGGCCCGGCGCAAGACTGGGGTAAAGAGGATCGGGACTTACTTCAAAAGGCTTGCCCTGATCATCAATCCCCAAAAGGTAGCGCACCCATGCGGCAAGTACCAGAGGAATGAGTTTGAGATCACTTACGTTAAGCGACTTGCTTGCCAGATACGCATTGATCGTTCCACCAAAGCGGATGGGAATTTTTTGGGAACTGTCAGTGGCGATCCGCTGGGGGGCATCGGGCATAAAAGGATTGGGAAGCCGTACCTTAATAACATCGTCAATAAATTGTTTAGGCGAAATTATGCCCGGATCGCTTACCACCGGCAGACCCTCAACATAACCAATGCCTTCAATAAGTTTCACGAGATCGGGATTTTTCATTTCCTCGCTGATTCGGGTATAACCCAACAGACAGCCAAAGACCGCAAGCGCTGTGTGCAGGGGATTAAGGCAGGTGCAGACTTTCATCTTTTCCACCATGTCTACGGTTTCCCGCTCCGTGAAAATAACGCCGCCTTTTTCCAGCGGCGGGCGGCCGTTGGGAAACATATTCTCGATTACAAGGTATTGCATTTCCTCAGCGTTCACAAAGGGCGCTATATACGTGCCTTTTTCCGTCAGGCGGCCTTCCGCTCCCTCAAACCCGTCCGCCGCGAGCATGGCCTTAACGCTGTCATCGGGCCGCGGGGTGATTTTATCGATCATGCTCCAGGGGAAACCTGTTTGAGCCGGATTTTCGAGGTATGCGGAAAAACCTGCGTCAGCATGGCCCTTTTCCTGCCATTTGCGGGCAAAGGTCATGATCGCATCACGCAGCCGGTCGCCGTTATGCGAACAATTATCCATGCTTACCAGAGCGATGGGAAGAGCGCCTGCGCAATAACGCCGGTACATCAGGGCCGCAACTTTACCCATGTAGCTGGACGGCGCTGCCGGGCCGTTTTGAAAATCCTTTTCCACTCCGGAAACAAAGGCTCCGTTTGCGCCGGTAAGACTGTAGCCCTTTTCCGTTATGGTGAAGCTCGCCATTTGCAGGGACGGATTTTGGAAAATCGCTTCAAGACGGGCGAAGTCTTTATGCGCAGGGTCGGCCTTCAGGGATTCCGCGACACTGGCGATCACTGTCTTATCCGTACTGCCATTGGCTTTTAACGTAACTACGAGACTCAAATTATCATGCGGCAGAAAAAGCGCGTCAATGATCTCATAGTCATAACCTTCGGCCACCACAATGCCCGTGTCTGTCAGGCCGTTTTCCAGAAGGGTCTGCTGCACCGCAGCGGGAAACGCCCTGAAAATATTCCCCGCGCCAAAATGCACCCATGCGGGCGCGGCCTTTGTCGCCTGTATCACCAGCTCCCGGTTAAAGCGGGGTAGCTTGATACCGACTTTTTCCCATTGGGCGTGATTTTGCAAATCACTATCATTCAAACGCATAGCTTTTTCCTTATATGGCGTATAGTATACTTCATTATGGGCAATGATGCAACGGGCAGACGTACTCTATTATCTGTTATTTATTGTTTTTATCCCGCTCTTCATAATCAATTTTCTTAATATTTTGTTATACATGAATGGCTTCTTAATTATTTTAAATAATAATCGCAGTCTAATACCTGATGTTTTTATAAAATATTTATGCTTAACATTATTACAATCATGATTAATGATTTCAGCCAGAATTTTTGCGCTTTCCATGGAATAACTAATTCCCTCTAAAGAGCTTGGGCTGATCATACCGGCTGCTTCCCCTATTAAATATGCGCCGTTTTTGCCCGTGCATACACTTACAGTCCCCCTATTCAAATTTATAAAACATCCTTCCCTTTTTACCAATTCTCCGACCGATACGCCCATGTTTTTTACTTTCTCTTTTAATATTTCAAATCTCATATTGCTGTTTTTTACCGGAAATGCTCCGCCGATAATAAAATAGTTATCCTTTGATATTGTCCAACAATATGAATCGGTAATATTTCTATCAAAAATACAGGAATAAAACGGTGAATTTATTCCATCTTTATACCATTCCTGAATAGATATATATTTATCCATTCTACTCTTATAAAATGTATTCCTTACTGTAGAATTTGCTCCATCAGCTCCAATGACAATTCTTGTTTCTTCTGTTCTTTCCGCTCCTTTTGATTTAAAAGTAATACGGAATATATCATTTTCCTTTTCTATTTTTTTACAAATACTGTCACGGCAAATTTCAATATTATCTGGAATTAGCGAGATCAGGAAATTGTCAAACTTTATTCTGTCCATATTCAAATAAAACCTTTGATAAAATTTTTCAAGGTGATTATCAAAGTCTATTGTTCTTACAGAAAAAATCTGGGGATCAACCAAGATTTCCTTTGGCAAACAAATATCGAACTGGGCAAGGATGCGTTGCGCGTCCGGGGACAACAGTCCTCCGCAGCATTTACCGTTTTTCTCACCTTTTCTGTCTATAGCGATAACTTTATATTTTTTATCCAATAACCTTGCCAATGTAGCGCCAGCGGGTCCCAAGCCAATAATGGCAATATCATACATGCTGTTCTATTCCCATGTTTTGTCTCCACTATTAGTTGATTTCGGGATTATCAACTTCGGTTTTATCTGATTCCTGAAAGGGCGCAAGACTTGCAACCATGCGTACTTTCGAAGAGGACCGGTTGATCACATAATGAACTTCATTGGGTTCTATATGAATGAACTGGCCGGGGCAAAGGTCATGGGCCGTTCCGTCAACTACAATGGTAACGTTCCCTTCAAGAACATAAAAATTTTCTTCCATCACCTTATGGTAATGGGCGCGAAAATCCTGACCGGGCATGAATTGAACCAATGCAAAATTCATCCGCGGCCCCTGCATCAGATATTTGGGCCCGTTGTCGCCTGAGCGGTATTCCCTGTCTTTTTCATCAACTATAAACATATTAACTCCTTATAAACCAGGCGCGCACCACATATACCTGGTAATTTTTTGATCGCTTAACTGCAACTGCGGCGCGTAAGCCGCCTTCCAGTTTTCATACGCCCGCTTGTATATCTCACGGTTTTCTTCGTTAGGCGAAAATGTTTTTTCCATTTTTACCAGTGTACGAGCAGCATCCGCGATGTCCGGGTACAGACCAATGCCCTTGCCTGCCATGATTGCGGCTCCCAGCGCAGTGGCTTCTTTGACTGCCGGAACTTCCACCGGAATACCGAGTACATCGGCCAGTATCTGCGACCAGAGGCCGCTCTTGGAAGCACCCCCGGCAAACACGATCTTTTGCGGACGCTTGCCGGTAACTTCCGCAACCAGATGTACATGGCCCAATGTTACCAGCGCGGCGTTTTCCATGATCGCCCGGTAAAACGTAAACTTGTTGTATTGGGTAGGGTTAAGATCAAAATTCATAAAGCCGGGAGCCGCGTGTCTCCAGTTGATATAATTCATCACATCGGAGAAAGAGCAAATCATGCCGTTGGAACCGGCGGGAATTGCCGCAGCCGCCTTGTCCATGAGTATGTAAGGGTCGGTGTGAGTTTCAGCGGCCAGCCGTTTTTCCTCAGCGCAAAAGGCATCACGATACCAGCGCATTACCAGTCCGGGAAAAAACGCGATGGCTTCATATTGCCAGAGCTTGTCAACGGCATGGCAGTTTACCCGGACATCGCATTTGGGAGAACAGTCAGCCGTGCCGGTATTAAATTCGTACTGCCAAAAACTGCCGCCAAAAACAACCGCTTCATCAGGATTGACCACCCCAACCCCGACAGCGCCAAGCTGACAGTCCCCGCCGCCAACAACCAGCGGAGTGCCTTCGGCAAGGCCGCTCTGTTCAGCGCCTGATTTGGATACCGCGGCGGCGATGGTTCCACATTCTTTTACTTCGGGAAAAATATCATCACGCAGACCGCAACGGCGGGCGATGTTGCTGTCCCAGATTCTGGTTTTAAGATCAAAGAGGCCGGTGGTTGAGCCGTTGGACGGTTCTGCGGCCAGTACCCCGGAAAGCCGGTAGATGATCCAGTCGTTGAACATTCCAATCCGGGCAATGTTGTTGTATACATCAGGGAGTTTGTTTTTTACCCAGAGCAGCCGGGGCAACGCGCCCAGCGCAAAAGTCTGGCCTGCTTCAAGATACAGTTCGCGCTCAAGACCGCTATCCATCTGCTTGAGCTGGGCCACTTCATCGCCTGAACGGGCATCCACATTGGCGCAGGCCCAGAGTTCCCTTCCCGCCGCGTCGTAGAGAACGATCCCTTCCCGCATACAGGTGCTGGACAGGGCGGCGATTTGGTTTGCCTTGATGCCGGTTTCCGCGAGAACTCCCCGTATGCAGAAACAGGTAAGTTCCCAGTTGATTTTCCAGTCAAAATCCATGCTGCCCTGATAACGGGGATCTTCCAGGTGTTTCCACTCTCGCTGAACGCAACCTGTTTGCCTGCCCTGAGTATCAAAAATCACGGCCCGGACGCTGCCGGTTCCCGCGTCAACTGCCATCAGATAATCGCCGGACATACCTTCCTCCTGCCGCGTTGCATTATTATATTTTGTATTATAAAATATGTAAATCCTGTTTATTTAAGGAGACAGTCATGGCTGATACAGAAGGAAACAAAGTCGAGAAAAATTATCATGTTGATATTCCGTTCAAGACAAACGGGAATTTTCATGTAAAAGGCGCGGCGAATCTTGATTGGGGGATGAAGAAACATCTAACCAATATCTTTAATCCGAAAAGCGGCAATACGGTGATGTTCGCCTTTGATCACGGCTATTTTATGGGGTCCGTGTCCGGCCTTGAACGGCTGGATATACTCATCCCCAGTCTGATAGATCATGTGGACGTGCTGATGGCGACACGTGGCGCGCTGCGAGCCTGTGTAAAACCGAATTTCAGGAAAGGTATCGCCCTGCGGATGTCAGCCGGCTCGTCAATGATCAACGATGACCTCAGCCATGAACTGGTCTCGGTGGATATTGAAGACGCGATCAGAATGAACGCGGACTGCATGGCCGTACAGACCTTTATCGGCGCGGATGGTCAGCTTTCAAGCATCGACAACCTTTCCAAAGTGATCAATGCGGGCAACCGTTACAGTATTCCCACATTAGGCGTCATCGCTGTGGGAAAAGACATGGAACGGACACCCCAGTATTTCAAACTGGCAACCCGTATCGTGGCAGAACTTGGTGCGCACATCATCAAGACCTACTACTGCGACAACTTTGAAGAAATTGTCGCCGCGTGTCCTGTTCCCATTGTGGTAGCTGGCGGCAAGAAGCTGTCTGAAAAAGACGCGCTTACAATGGCGTATCAGTCAATGCAGGGTGGCGCACGGGG
>JAIRUN010000003.1 GCA_031254365.1 Treponema sp.
TTCCGGCGTTTTGTCGAAGACTCAGGCCATGTAACCACAGCCGAGGCTGATGGCGGCGCTTTGGCCTATAACGAGACAAGCGCTAAATGGGAATTCCGCGCCGGGGCTAATTGGCGGAATCCCGGTTTCAGGCAGGGGGACGATCATCCTGTAGTTGGCGTAAGCTGGTTTGACGCCGTGCGTTACTGCAACTGGCTTTCTCTCAAGGAGGGCCTCATTCCGGCTTATATCATTCGGGGCGTGAATGTAAGCTGGGACAAAAACACAAACGGTTACCGTCTGCCCACAGAGGCGGAATGGGAGTACGCGTGCCGGGCCGGGACAACCACGCCTTTTTTTACGGGTTCCCGTATATCCACCAGCCAGGCCAATTATGACGGCGACTTTCCTTACAACTTCGGCAACCGGGGCCTGTTCCGCAAGACCACCACGCCGGCGGGTTCCTTCCCGCCCAACGAATGGGGAATCTACGATATGCACGGCAATGTCTGGGAATGGTGCTGGGATTTTAACAGTTATCCCCGTGAGACGCCGACGACGGTAATAGTAAACCCTTCAGGGCCTGATACCGGGGTTAACCGGATCAACCGGGGCGGCGGTTGGGCTTCTCCTGGAAAAAGTCTCCGCTCGGCGAACCGGTCATTCGACCTGCCCGAAACGGCGGGCAGCAGTATGGGGTTCCGTTTGGCGCGGAACAACTAAAAATTCGCGTACGGCCTTCGGGCTATGCCAATGACTTTATTATCTATGTTCAATAGCCACTACAAGGGCGGCCACGGCTCTGGGATCATCCGGCTGGGCAGTAAAAGCCGCTTCATTTTCGTTATACGAAAGTACAGACACGAGGTTACTGCCAACGGCAGCGGATAACCGTTCTCTCAGGGAACCGTTAGCGTTTTCAAAACGGCGCATAATGGCCTGTATATCCAGAGCCTGTTTTGCGTACAGGCTTATCAAATATTCCGTACCGGCTTCAGCATCCAGCGCAAAAGTTTTATCTTCACCTGGCAGAATTACCGAACTGTCACGATAATTGAGAAGCGGCGAAACTCCGGCCTGGGGGAACATCAGTACGGAAGTATAAAAATTATTGTCCCGCGCCGGACGGGAAACCGCGAAAGCGTAAACATACGCGCTTTCTCTGGCCCCGGTAATAAAACGGAATTGTGTTCCCTCGGTATATACTTCGGCGGTTTTATAATACCCCTCAGGAGACATAACAAGAGCCGCGTTTCTTGTCGCGGCACGGCCAATGATTTCAATCCGGGAGAATCCCTCGAACCTTACGGTGTCGCTGTATATGGCAAGATTTTCAACCATTTCATAACTTTCCATAACAAAATCCGTAAAGGCTTTATAGGGAACCCATATATAACCGCCGTTTCCCCACTTCCTGCCCCAACTGTTGATTAGCTCAAAAGCGCCGCCGTTCTTGTTATCGTCATATCCAATCACGCACATGGCATGACCGCCGTAATAGTAATCAGGATTTTCTCTGGGCTCCCAAACATCTCTCGCCTCAATAAAAGAATCCGGGGTATTCATGCCGATTATAACGGGCTTCCCTTCGGCAAGACTCTTCTTCACACTTCTGGTAACAAGGCCCGGCTTGGATTTATCTTCTCTGGAAAAAAGAGTAACATAACCGGCGATTGGATATCTTCTACTGTCCCGGTAATTCGCAAGATCAACCCTGCGAAAATCCGTTGAACGCTCAATGTCCAGCATCTTGACCGCGCCGGTATCTCTCATCAAATCCAGAGCCCAGTGAATCTGAGCGCCCCGCTGCAATTCGTGATCATCAGGCTGAATATTCCGGTAAACATATACCGGAGAAAAAACATTTTGTGTTGTCTCAGTCTGGCTCCTGCGATCAAGCGTCACGGACTCGGAAATTGTCCTGGCGGCATAAGCGGAAGCCCAGGCTACGCAGGTTCCATAATTGGCCTGATCTCCGGGCAGAGGCGCATACTGTTTGAGAGATACCGAGCGGGGCAGACCCTCATAGGCGCGGGTTGAGAGAGCCGCCCTGCGGGGAAGTTGATTATACGCTTCCTCATCAAGAATCGCGCTTCGTGGATACTGCTCTCCTGTCTGCGCAAAAACAGCAACGGAGAAAAGGAAAAATAATAAATTCGTAAAGATGAGTTTTTTCATTATGTCTCCTTATGCTATATTGTGAACTTCTGAAAACCCAATCGGGATTTTTAGAGGTTCTCTATTATAACATAGTTTTATTAAAAAAACAATCTTCGCCAACTGGATAGCGTGATCTGCGTACCAAATTACCGTGATTGGTGTATACTATTCCCATGAAGTGGTTTTTGATCTTTCCCCTTGTCCTGATTTTTGTGGCTTGTCCAAGTACCGGCCCTGCGGCTCAGGTTGAGCAACAAGCGCACGTACGGGTTCTTCCGGCTGATCGGGAACTGCCACGGCCGGAAAGCAGCGGCGAGAATGATACCCTTATTGAATGTATATACAAGTCTGCGGCGGATCTGACCGCTACCCTTCCCCAAGGGCTGGTTCTGGGGATTATTAAAATTTCATCATTCGATGAGGTTGAGGCTGAGTTTGCCGAGGAGCAGCTTATCTTCTGTCTGGTGCAAACCGGAAAGTATAGGATTGTTGAACGCAAAGACCTGGATATAATTCGAAGGGAACAGAATTTTCAATTATCCGGGGATGTTGATGACGCGACGGCGGTTTCGATAGGGCGCATGGCCGGGGCAAAAACAGTCATTACCGGAACCATACTTCCCTATGGGGCGGGCAAGTACCTTAATATCAGAGCGCTGGATGTGGAGACAGCCCAGATTCAGGCTGCCAGTTCCCGGTTATTTAAATCACTATTTTAAAGGAGGCAATCATGATCAAAAAAGAAATACACCTGCTCCTAGCGGTTATTATACTGGCAGGTTTTGCGGCTAATGCTTCTTGTGCGGGTTCAGCCGAGTCCGGGTCTTCGGCTACCCGCGGCCAATATCTGGCGAATCAGGGTATTGTAATTCCCGCCGAGGAGATTCATACCGATTCCTATATTGCTTCCATAAATTACAAGTATCCCCAGCCCTCGTCTGAAATGGGCGTCTATCTTTATAACAGCACAGAGCAGATGAATGTCCAGGGTCAAGAGGGAATACTCCAAATTGGCATTCAGGGCCGCAGCCAAAGTTTTGAAAGCCTCCCCCCAATGAACCTTGCCTTTGTGATAGACACTTCCTCTTCCATGAATGAGCAGGACAAGATCGCCTGGGTAAAAGAATCGGTGGAAATCTTTATGAGGAAGGTACGGGATGTGGATTACCTTTCTCTGGTGAGCTTTAACGATACAGCCCATGTTATTTTTGAATCTACCCGTATGGACAGCCCCGCCAAGCGGCAGAATTTTCTTGCGGCAGTAAGGGGCCTATCCCCACAGGGCGGGACAAATCTTGAGGCGGGCCTCAAGGCTGGCTACGAACAGCTTTTGGCAAATTTCAGGGAAGGTTCTGTAAACCGCCTCCTCTTTTTCTCGGACGGGACCGAATTCTCACAGCGACTTACGGGAGCCGGGGCACAGTCTGGTGACATAAGGGTTTCCCTTCTTTGGAACAACCGGAACGATCTTGACCTCCACGTGATTACACCACGAGGGGAAGAAATTTTTTATGGTCGATCGAGGGATAGTACAGGAGGCTTTCTTGATATTGATATGAACGTCAGAGGCGAAACTACCAAGCCAGTGGAAAATGTTTTCTGGCCTTTTGGAAGGGCGCCCCAGGGGACATACCGGGTATTGGTGCAAAATTATCGTTTCCATGAACAGGATAGGTCGCCTACAACATTTCAGGTGGAAGTTAAAAACGGGAATGCCTATTATCAGTATGAAGGGACAGTATCCGGTACCGGCAGCTCCAGCAATGCCGAAGTTTGTGTTTTTGAATACAAAGCCGAAGCAGGCCTGCGGCGGGAAAAAGCCCTGGTTTATCAACTTGCCGAAACTTACCGGGAGATGGGGATAACAACTTCAACACTGGGTGTTGGAGTTGGTTTTGACCTTGAGCTGATGAAGACCCTTGCAGAAGAAGGGGGCGGCAGTTCCCGCTTTCTGAGCAAGCGGGAGGAAATGATCAAAACCTTTGATACCGAGTTTGAGCGTATGGCAGTACTGAGTGCCAGAGACCTTGAAATGGAACTGGAATTTATGAATGGCGTAGAGATACTGGAAACTTGGGGCTATCAGAACAGGGTAGAAAAGAACCGTGCCCATTACCGGCTTACCGGGCTTCATCTGGGAGACTACGAAACAATCCTGGTCCGTTACCGGCTTCCGCCCTCTCAGAATCAGGGGGAAAGAACCCTGGCCCGCTTCCGCGTTAACGCAAGGGATGTAGGAGGGAAACCCCTGCCGCCGCAGGAATACACCTTGAATATAAACCTTTCAGGAACTGTGGTAGACGGTATTTCTACCGGAAAAATTCTTTATTCGGGAACCATGATGCATTTTGCCGAGACCCTCAAGGAAATAGGAAACCTGTACTACGAAGGCCGCACCAGCCAAAACAGCCTTGCCCGCTTTGACGAATGTCTTCAAAAAACCATCGCAAGTCAGGCCGAACTGGAAAACGCGAAACTCAGGCTAGATGACAAAGAAGCGTTTAACAGCGAACTTGAAATCCTTGCCCGTTATAACGAACTTTTCCGGCGACATATCGTTTCCACCGGAGGGACGGAACCGGACATTGTTCCTCCTCCCACGCGCCCACAGGGGCCTGCGGCAAATATGGACGCTTTACAGATCAGAGTGGCTTCTCTTTTCAGGGAGATAAGTCTTTCTTTTCCTGAAGGGGAAGCGCCTACTGCGGCGATTTCTTCTTTTGCGCTGAGGGACGGTAGCGAACCGCCCCTTGTTTCTTATCTTAATCAAAGCGCTATTACAGCGCTTGCGGGCAATCCACGACTCCGCCTTCTGGAACGGGAGCGCCTTGAGGCAATACGTTTGGAACAGCGGCTTCAAACCGGCGAACTTCTGGACGCGGATATTGCAATCCGGCTTGGACGCCTGATGGGAGCGCGTTACATTATCACCGGGCAGATCATTCCGATGAACGCCCAAGTGATCGTTTTTGGCCGGGTGATCAATGTGGAAACAGGAGAAATCATGAGCGCTGCCCAAATTTTTCTGGACAGGGATATTCTGGGAGAATTGATCTAAACGAAGTACTTTTACATAGATTAACTGTCCATCTGATCAAGTATCTCGGATGCCGTTTGTTTTTGTGCGGGCAGATCGCCGTGCCGTACGACAAACATACACAACAGCGCGATAAAGAACGCCACTCCCGCATATATAAACACGCTGCCGTAATCTTTAACGATATCCCTCAAGAGACCGGCGAGAATCGGCGCCGTAATTGATGCGGAGAATGAGAAAAAGTAGTAGTAGCCGGTATATTTGCCTATGTCTCTATGCGCGCAAAGCTGCAAGACCATTGGCA
>JAIRUN010000057.1 GCA_031254365.1 Treponema sp.
ATGAAAATACCAATAAGCCGGTGCTTTTTAATAAATCACGGAAGCGGATTGAATTTTTGGCGTTCTCGCTGGCGGTAATAAGGCCGGTAACTTTACCACGGGCAACTTCCTCGCCGTGGCTCGGGCCGGAAATATACACCAGTGATTGCCGGTAAAAACCGGGCAGGAAGTCCTCCAGCGTTTCCAGAATCAGCCGGGGGCCTTTGGGTGTGGGCAGAAAGCCCTTGGTAAGCACCGCAATGGCGGTTTCCCCCTCACGGATTGAAGGAATATTCAATATTTTTTTAACGGTTTCCAGCAGGTACAGCGAGGGAATCGCCAGAATCAGAAATTCCCGCCCATTGGCGGCCTCTTCGATGTCAGTTGTCGCATATATATTTTCCGGCAGTGCCACATCCGGCAAAAAGCGGGAATTACGATGCCGCGCATTGATATCTTCGGCGGTTTCAGGCTCCAAAGCCCAGAGCATAACCGCCTTTCCCTTATCGGCAATAACTTTGGCTACCGCCGTCCCCCAAGCCCCAGCGCCCAGAATCGCTGTTTTAATCTCCATACCCCATTATGCGGTATCTTTACCAAATGCTCAACTGTCATATAGAAGAAGGCGCGAAGTTTATTTCGGCATCGCTTTTCCGTATATATTCAGGCCCGCAATTATAATCCGGCTTCCCCTTGTAGAGTATTTGTGTTTCCGCCGCAATTTCCAGCAGGGTACGGGCATTCCCCCGGCACATTCCTTTGCCCAGCCTGAGTCCGGCAACAGACAATTCAAGGGAAGGTTCCCGCATGAGCGCATGGTAGAGTTTATCCGCATCCGGGCCAACCAGAAGCGCGGGAATCCTGTTACTGTTTGCAGTCTCCGGCTGTTCGCAAAGTGCAGCACTAATTGCACCGGCGATTTCAGCGGCGATTATATCGAAGGGCGCGTCCATTATTGGACTAATCTGTTTGCCGTCCTGATACAGAGCGCAAAAGAAGGCGTTCTTTCTCGCGTCAATAACCGGCACGACTATTCCCGGCCATGCTGAAAAAGGATGGGCCATACAGTCAAGGGTTGGAATTGGGGCAAATGGAATACCCAGCGAAAGGGCAAGCCCCTTGGCAAGAGAAAATCCGATGCGCAGGCCGGTAAAGGAACCGGGCCCGCCCATACATAAAACACCGGAAAGTTCCTCCGGTTTCAGTCCGGCCTTTTTCATCAGCATATCAATACTGTCCATAAGAAGCTCGGAATGACGCAGACCCGCATCGGCTTCAAAGTACCAGGTATCATGACACTGAGTATCTTTTCCAACGCCAAGGGCAACCGAGAGAACCGCTGTGGCAGTATCAATGGCAAGCAAATTGTGGAACAGGCTCACTTGTTATAATGTACCGGGAAAATCCGGAAAAGCCAAGAGAAACCCCGGCGGTCAATAGCGGTATTGAAAATCTTTTCCATTCCATTAAAGCGCCACTCATCCTGACCTCATATAGAGGGTATGAAAACAATATCAAATACGCCTTCCAAGTGGCGTTGCAACCCGCTCAATGATTACCTTTTCTACAAGGTCATGGGCGAGAAAGGTGATGAAGTCCAACTCCTGGGCTTCCTCAACGCCGTACTCGGACGTACCGGGGAAGACAGGTTCACCTCGGTCGAAATCCTCGAAAACAAAACATTCACCCCGCAAACCATTGGCGACAAATCCGTTACCTTCGACATCCGGGCCGTGTTGCAGGATAAAACCAGAGTCAACGTAGAGGTACAACTCCGCAACCAGCACAACATGGACAAGCGCAGCCTGTACTACTGGGGCAAGGAGTATGTTACCAGCATCAAAGAGGGGGAAGATTACCTGGAGCTGCCCGATGTAATAGCCATCAACATTGTTGATTTTGACTATCTGCCTTCGCGGAATTTCCACACCTGTTTTCATTTGCGGGAAGACCGGGAGCGGAATATTATACTGACGAATTCGCTGGAAATACACTTCATAAACATGGTAAAATACCATAAGGGATTGAGATCAGGCAGCAAAGCAATGCTCAACGAACTTTTGTTCGCCGATCCTCTGATTCGCTGGCTGGCATGGTTTGACGAAGACAGCCCGCCTGAACTGATAGCGGAGGTAAAGAAGATGGACAGTGCGATAGTGGCAGCCGCTGATCGGCTGGGGGAGCTTCTCGCCAATGAAGATGTGGTACGCTTTTACGATATGCGGTTCAAAGCTATGTGTGACTGGACAAGCGCCCAGAACTATGCCACCAAGACCGGTTATGCGGAAGGACATGCAGCAGGTTTAGCAGACGGCCACGCAGAAGGCTTAGCAGCAGGTTTAGCAGAAGGCATGGAAGCAGAAAAACTCGAAATTGCCCGGAAAATGAAAGTTGCCGGACTCCCATCTGCGGAAATAGCAGTATTTACCGGTCTCTCACCGGAAGCCATTAACAAGTTAAGTAGTGAATAGCGAGCGGTTGCCATTGAAACCAGCTACAACGGTCATTTTGTTAATTGTTATTTGTTCAGGGACATTTGCCGCCGGAACCAATGCCGGTAACGCCGCCGTTGGCGACAGCAGCAACAGCAGCGCCGCCAACAGCAACAGTTCCATGCTCCATGTAGAAGGCAACAAAATATATAACGACAAAGGCGAAGAAGTACGGCTCAGGGGAGTGAATGTATGCAGCCTTGAATGGAACAGCGGGGGAGACAATGTGCTGGATTCGGTGTACGAGGTCATGGTTAACTGGAACTGTAATATTGTACGCCTGCCGTTGTCACAGGATCGCTGGTTTGGGAAAGTGTCAGACTGGAGTACCCCGCAGCCGCCTGACAATGGGGCGCAGTACCGCCAAATAGTAGACGATGTGGTGGCGCTTGCTTCAGGTTTTGGCAAATATGTCGAGATTGACCTCCACTGGTCCAACGCGGGCGAATGGGGAAAGAACATAAGCCAGCACAATATGCCCGATGAACATTCACTTGAATTCTGGATTGATATAGCGAAACGATACGCGAACCACCCGGCAGTTCTCTTTAACTTATACAATGAGCCGCACGACATATCATGGGAAGTATGGAGAAACGGCGGCAATGTAAACGAGGTTGAAAACAGGGGCAAGGCAAATGAAAAAAGATTCACCTACACAACGCCGGGACATCAAAAACTCACAGACGAAATACGAAAAACCGGAGCGCGTAACATAATAATCGCCGGCGGCATTGACTGGGCCTATGATCTCAGGGGAATAACCCGTTATGCGCTTACCGATACTCAGGACGGCAACGGGATTGTATATGACGCGCACATATACCCCTGGAAAGAGTGGGACGGGAAAAATCATGATACAAAAGTTTTGTGCATAGCAGATACACATCCCATAATAATCGGTGAAATTGGAATTGATCCCGACGGAGAATGGGGAGCCGCGGGCAGACCAACATGGCTGCGTGACACGCTTGACTGGATGGAAGCCAACAAGCTCCATTGGACCGGATGGTGTTTTCACCCATCGGCAACACCGAGCATGATTTCCGACTGGAAATATACGCCAAGCGCGCACCACGGCGCGATAATGAAGGAACGGCTTCTGAGCCTGAGAACCCGCTGATAAAGCGCACGCTGCTCAGTCTAAAGCCCAGCGGC
>JAIRUN010000167.1 GCA_031254365.1 Treponema sp.
CATTTTCAGGATCAACCGGGTTTTGAAAATGGCTCATGTACTTGAATAAATATCCTTGATAGTGATATACTATATAGGTAACAAGAGGGACAGGGAACCAATGATTGCGCCGAAGGTACGGTGTCAAATAATCAGCGGTTCCTTCGCTATGTTCAGGGGGGTTTATGGCTGACGCTAACCAATTAGTAACTTTTCAGCTCGGGGAAGAGCTATACGGCATTAATATTATGGATGTCAAGGAGATTGTCCGGGTACAAGCAATCCGGGCGATTCCCAATGCCCCTATCTATGTAGAAGGTATTTTCAACCTTAGAAGCGAGATCATACCGATTATCAATTTGCATAAGCGCTTTCATCTTAAAAAGATGCTCACTTCCGAAGAAGATGAATTACTGTCAGGGTTTGTTATCCTTGACATTGACGGAATGAAGCTGGGCATTATCATTGACCGGATTTCCCGTGTTATCACCATTGAGAAAGAGCAGATTCAGCCGCCGCCCCAGATGCTTTCCGGTATAGGCGCTGAATATATTCAGGGAGTGGTGCGCCAGGAGCATGGGTATCTTATCATTCTGGATATCCGCGATCTGTTTAATCCCAAGGAACTGCAAAAGATCGCCGAACTGCGAAGGTAGCGATATTAGTTTAATGAAAATAGAAGTCTATTCTCCGACCATCAGACGAAAGGAGATGGATGCTGTTCTGACCGCAATGGTAGAAGACCGGATTGGTCCTGGCGAGCGTTCCCGTCTTTTGATTCAAACCGCGAAAGAACAGCTCCGTTTTGATTACGCATTGGCTTTGCGCAGTCCGGCTACAGCCCTGCATCTGGCCCTGAAAGCCCTTGATCTTGAAGAGGGGCAGGGTGTGATCATTTCGGCGCTTTCACCCCGCTACTACGCGCAGACGCTGGCTGATTTGCGCCTCGTTCCGCTGTACGGCGATGTGTCTTACACCTTTCCCTGCATGAGCCGGGAAAGCATCGAAAAGGCGCTTGAGAAAAAACCCGATGGCGTTCAGGCCCGCTGCATAGTACTGCACCATACTCTGGGGTTTCAGCCTGATACCGCATCCATAGCGGAACTTGGCCTGCCTGTTATTGAAGATATTTCCCAAAGTTACGGAGTCCCTGCCGCTACAGCGGCGGCTGAATTGGCGAAGGAAACCGCAGAACAGGGTATTACGCCTAACTCGCACAAGGAAGAAAATTCTGGGGCAGAGTCAAAAGAACGGGTTCAGGGGGTGTTTACCATTCTGGGTCTTGAAGAACGGGATATGCTTACATCAGGCGGCGGGGCTTTGCTGTATGCCATGAACCGGCGCGATGCTTCAGTCTTGCGTAATTATGCCGGTATTCCGCCTGAATACTGTTTGCCCGACATCAATGCGGCTTTGGCCACAGTACAGTTTAAGGAAGCCGTCCGGAACATGGAACGGCGGCAGGAGATCGCCCGTATCTACACTCAGGCAAGCCTGCGAACCAAGCACAAGCGTTTTATCCCTCTTGAAGAAGGGGAGTATAACAATTACGCTTTTTCCCTGATACTTGAGTCTGGTCTTAAAGATGTGGTTGCCTATGCCCGCAAAAAAGAGATCGCCGTTGAAAGCGCCTTTGAGTATACGCTGGCAGGGGCGGGTATCAGCGACTCAGGGGCTTGTCCGGTAAGCTATTCCCTTTCGCTGCGTACCGTGCTGTTTCCCCTGTATCCCAGGCTCCGTTCCCCGGAAGCGGAACGGGTATCGAAACTGATCATGACCCTACCGTAGGTAGGACTTCCGTAAGGATAGCGCTATGGCAGAAGGACAGACAATTAAATCCGCAGTGCTGTTCGTTAATCTGCACAAGGCGCACGCCGGTCCCGCAGCCGAAGAAATCCGGCGGGAACTGGAAAGCCGCAATATCACCGTAAAAGTTTTTGCTTTTGAGGGCAAGCCAACGGCTTTTTCGCCGGGCAAGTGGGACATCGCGTTCAGTCTTGGCGGGGATGGCACGGTGCTGTATACGGCCCGCACTCTGGCCGGTTCCGGAGTGCCGATTCTCCCGCTGCATCTTGGAACATTTGGTTTTATCGCCGGAGTACAGCAAAACGAATGGCTGCCAGTTTTTGAACAGTGGCTGAAGGGAACAGCCCGCTTTTCCCGGCGCTGTATGCTGGAACTTTCGGTGGAACGCCGGGGGGAAGCAGTGGCGGAGAATTCCTTTCTCAATGATGCGGTCATTTCGGCTTCGGGAATTGCCAAACTGATCCGGCTCCATGTACAGTCTGAAAACGCCCCCAATGATTTTACCGAACTTGGCTGGTATCGTTCCGACGGGCTTATCATCGCCACGCCCACCGGTTCCACCGCATATTCAATGGCCGCAGGAGGCCCCATTCTTGATCCCGAAATGGAAGCGCTGATACTGAGTCCCATCTGCCCATTTAGCCTGTCAAACCGTCCATTGGTTCTCCCATCACGGCAGTCTCTGATCATTACTGTGGCACAGGAGCAGCGGAGCGCCGTACTCTTAACCGTTGACGGACAGGATACTTTTGAACTGGAACCGGAGGATCGAATCATCATACGGCAGTCCGGGCATTACGCGCTTTTAATTTCCGCCGGTCGCAATTCGTATTATTCCGCGCTACGGGATAAACTCAACTGGGCGGGCAGCCTTACCGCTGAAGGCGCAAGCGGAGGAGTCGTCTCCAGAGGAGGCGAAGATGCTTGAAGAACTGTCCATCAGAAATTACGCGCTCATTGATTCAATCTCTCTTTCTTTTCGCAGCGGCTTTAACGTCCTTACCGGTGAAACCGGCGCGGGGAAATCGATCATTGTGGGATCATTGAGTTTTCTCATGGGCGGAAAGGCGGAGACCGATGTGATCCGTTCAGGCAGTGAAGAGGCCAGCGTTTCAGCGGTAGTATCAGTGAGTAAAAACAACCGGGAAGTTATGGACTGGCTGCAAAGCCGTGATATTGAAAGCGAGGAAGATACGCTTATCATTCGCAGGAATATCAAGTCAAATGGACGAGGTTCCATTTATATACAAAATGTTCCGGTAACCCGAACCGATCTTGCCGATTTTATGGGTCTGCTTTTTGATCTGCACGGTCAGCACAACCATGAGTCTCTGCTCCGCAAGGAAAGCCACCGCTGTTATCTGGACCGGTTCGCCGGCATTGAAGAAGAAGTGATAGCGTATGCGAAGATTTTTATTACACTTGGGGAAAAACGCAAGGCCCTTGAAGCATCGCTCAGTTCCGAGCGGGATAGGGAAACGCGGCTTGAATTGCTGAATTACGCGGTGGATGAGATCGTCAAGGCCGCGCCGCGAAACGGAGAAATCCGCGAACTTGAGAACGAGGCGCAGCGGCTTTCGGAATTTGAAAAGCTGGCCGGTTTTGTAAATACCTCATCGGATTCCCTGTATGAAGGAGAGTTGTCAATGCTGAGTCTTGCCCGCCGCGCCCGCACTGCGCTGGATAATGCCGCATCCATTGACGGCAGTCTGGGGGAAATTCAAAAACGCCTTGATGATATGTATTACGAAGCCGAGGACATTGCCGCTGAATTCCGCGCCTACCGGGAGAATTTAACCTATGACCCACAGCGGCAGGAGGAAGTTGACGAGCGTCTTGCCCTGCTGTACCGCTTGAAAAAAAAGTACGGCGCGGGCGCTGCCGGTGTACACGGGAGCGCGGCAGGCCCTGAGTATTCAGGTGATGAGGAAGCGATCCTTGCCTACAAAACAGCGGCTGAAACGGAAATCGAGACCCTTTCCGGAGCGGGGGAAAACCGCGAAAAACTCAAGTCAGAAATTGCCGCTCTGGAAAAAGATATTATTGCCAGAGCCTCATCCCTGCGCCAGAAACGGATCGCCGCTTCAGCTGATTTGGGGGAGAAGATCACCGCCATACTTACCCGTTTGGGTATGCCCAATGCCCGGTTTTCCGCTTCGATTCTGCCCAAAACGCGGGAACCGCAGGCTGACAAGTCCGGGCAAAACGCGGGGGCAAGTATGGTTTGCGGCCCCTGGGGAACTGAGGATGTCGAGTTTCTCATTTCGGCCAATACCGGCGAGCCGCTCAAGGATCTGTCCCGCATAGCATCGGGCGGAGAGCTTTCACGTGTCATGCTGGCGATCAAGACAGTTCTTTCCGCCGGGGATGCCGCCGGAAGCATTGAGACTCTGGTGTTTGATGAAATTGATACGGGGATTGGCGGGGAAGTGGCCCTTGCGGTAGGGGAATACCTTGCCAGAGTAGGAGAAACAAAGCAAATTTTTTGTGTTACACACCTTGCGAGTATAGCGGTTCGTGCCGATAATCATTTTAAGGTCGAAAAACGTACCGAAGGGGGCAGAACCTTTACCGGAGTCGGCCCCCTGAGCAGCGAAGGGCGGAAAAAAGAAATCGCCAGGATGCTGGCAGGCGACGCAGGAAACGCGGCGCTGGCCCACGCGGATGATTTGATCTTGAAATATGGTAAACGGAGAGGATAATGGCAAAAATTACTGACCAGGAGCAGCGCCACTTTTTAGAAAGGACAGAAGCCTATACATCGGCCGCAACCGCAATCCTCAATCATGAACAGGAAACCCTTGCCGCTATCAATCAGGAACCTGTCAATGCGGCCCTCAAGCGCTTTGCGCTGGCAGACGAGATGCTCAACCTTGCTTCAAATTATCTTGTCCTT
The DNA here is from genome assembly GCA_031254365.1 of Treponema sp. Lineage (GTDB taxonomy): Bacteria > Spirochaetota > Spirochaetia > Treponematales > Breznakiellaceae > WQXQ01. The sequence goes on from JAIRUN010000167.1 coordinate 4,682, forward strand.
AACGATGTCTCCCAAACAATGCTGAAAGCCAAAAGTGAGACTGCGCTGGCTGACGCACGAAAATCGCTGATAAAGAGCGTTGCTTACCTTGAGCAAATTGTCACTCATTTTATTGACGCTCCCTTTTCTGACTATCAGGAACAGCTTGCCGAAATAGATTCGGTAGACGCGGCCGCCCGCTACCTTTTGATCAGGAAAATGGGTCTGGCGATTCAACTGCTGGAAGACGCGTACGGTGATAATTCCAAATGGAAATGGTCCTTTGTGGAACTGGAAGGCCGTCACGCGGCGGTGGCGAAAAATATTATTGATCTTCGCAACGTGTCAAATAACACGGATTATAATTCACCTAACTACGAGGCAACGGTTCACCATCTGCGCCTGTCTAAAAAACTTATCGCGCAGACGGCGGATCGTTACCGCAGTAAATACGAACTTTCCACAAAACAAATTGAAGATTTTAAATTGGGGATCACTTTTCTTTCCTCCCTTAGACGCCTCCATATTGTGCTTGGCGAGCCGGATGATGCCACGCTGGTAAAAAAGAAACTGGATGTATGGGCTGCCAAGCTGGATGGAGATATAAAAAAACAGAAAGAAATGCAGGAGCGCCGCTGATAAAGCGGTTTTCATCCTGCATACCGGTACTGTTATTCACATCACTTTGCTTTGCTCATTAAGCCCTGAATCAAAAGCTGAAAGGCAACGGCGAAAACGAATACCAGCCACGAGAATCTAAACCCGATCAAAAATCCCAGCAGGATAAACAGGCCGGCGGCAAATATCCAGATTGCCCCGCTGAACATTCCAAAGCGGGTTGCCGTTGCCGGGTCCTGCCACATTGCCATTTCC
>JAIRUN010000010.1 GCA_031254365.1 Treponema sp.
CCTTTTCAGAAATCGCTTCCGCCGGACACTCAGCATCGCAAGCGCCGCAGTTCACGCAGGCATCACTAACTTTGTAGGCCATATATACCTCTCTTTCAATTAGATACCTCATGATAGCACAGTCGCCGCAGAATGACAAGTCGCATAATAAACAGATGCCAGAGCCCTTATTTTTGTCTGAATCTGACATCTACTGGTATCAGTCACCATAAAGCGTCCTGCGTTTCCGCGCTATATACAGGGTATTGTAGCCAGCGTCTTTTATATTATAATTGACAGGAGGAGGCCGAACATGAAAATGCTTTTTCTGGGTATCCTTGCTGCGCTTTCACTGGTGTACCTTGTTTCGCTGTGGTTCAAACGGGGGATTTTTCAGGCAGTAGCCAAGGTCTGCCTCGTGCCCCTCATTCTGGCAGTGTATATTTCCGGCGCAAATCAGATTTTCTTCCCTGTTATCCTAGCTCTGGTTTTGGGCTGGCTGGGTGATATTTTTCTCTTAAAAATCAAGGATGTCCGTTTTTTCAGGCTGGGTCTGGCGAGTTTTCTGCTGGGGCATATCTGTTATATTCCTTCCATGCTGTACTATACCGGAACGCCGCAGCTGATTCCGCTTATAATCAGTATAGCCGTTGCCATTCCGCTTGGATTATTCATACGCCGGCTCATCCACCCCAGCAAAGAAATGAGCATCCCCGCTATCGCCTATGAAATGGTGATCCTCCTTATGGTTGTTTCCGCCTTGCAGTTGTTTCTGGCACAGGGTGCGCCCTTTGGCGCGCTGGTCTTTGCCGGGGCGCTTTGTTTTCTGGTTTCTGATACTCTCCTGGCTTTTTTTACGTTCCGCACCATGCCCCGCTGCGGCGATTTTTTGGTAATGCTCACATACATTTCCGCCCAGGTGTGTATTATTTTGGGGCTTTCGGGATTTTAGCCCGAACTGGTTATTTCATTTACTAAATCTTTGAATTCTTTTCGTTCCGTATCTGACAGAACATCCGCGGAATAGAGGGCCTGTTCAAAAAGTTCTCCGCAGCGAATAATTTCTTCATTTAATTTGAGCATAATGGAATGATCTTGGGCTGCGGCGACAGGCGGCGCGGAAGGCTCAGGCGGCGTTGAAGTCGCTGAAGCGGCAAGAATACCGCAGTATTCTGCCGGAGCATGGGACGGTTTCCATGTTACTTTTCGCACGTCAGCGCCCCAGATGATGAGCCTTGCGAAAAGAGTTACGCAGTGCCGTATATCCTGTCTTTTCGCGTGAGAATAAGCCCCCAAAACAGCTTGAGTTGTCCGAAGAATTTCCGCGGCTCCGGGCTTGCGGTGGAGTTTTTGCCGGGGTTTATAATTTCTGATATAAGTGAATAAAGAAGTAAAGGCGTTTAGAATACCTTTGAACCATTCTGTAATTATGCGGCCCAGCTTTTGGCGAACCGTCATTTTTTTCAAAGCCGTGCCGCGGTTGAACAGGGGTGAAATCATAAACCAGATAAAAACCGCGGCCACAAAAACAATGAAACAGTATTTCAGCAATGTCCATATTGGCAAGGGCGGGCGCTGTTCTTCGGGAGTGACAGGAAAAAACGGCTCCATCTCCATAGACAAGGGCGGGCGCTCAATTTCAGGCAGGACCATTTCTATTCCCTGCGGGGGATGACGGCGGAGCAACCCGAACAGCCATTTGAAAAAATCAATGATCAGATCAAAGTTGAGAAGATTTTTTTCCGAGGAAAACAGAATTGCGCCGGCGATACACAGCGCGGTGAATATTCCCATCCCCAGCATACATTTAATCCGGTCAAGGGGAGAAAAAACCAGTCCCTCTCCGGCGTAATACTGCTCCCTTCGAAAAATTCCGAAGAATCCGCTTATACATATTCCGCTTTCCAGGACACAGATCATCAGGATATACAGGGACAGGGATGGATGATTTCCCAGAACCGTATTGATAAGAAGAATTATACCGATGAAGATGATCTGGATCAGATAGTTTCGCCGCGCGGTAATGATCTGCGACTCGGTTAGCTCCAGCAGGCTGGCTTCTCCAAAAAGCGCTTCCTGAAGTTTTTCACCCTGATACAATTCCGTATATTCGTCAAAATTTTTTCTGGCCTTGAAAAGTTGTTTTAATGAAACAACCGCATTCCATGCGTAAAGCGCTGCCAGAGTTGCCGCAATATTTGAAAGGCCGGGGAAGAACCGTCTGCCCCAGGGGACTCCCTGACGGAGCAGTGAAGAAAAAAGATACGCGAGCAGCATGACTATTATTGCCCCCCGAATATCTGCGGCAGTACGGCTGGATTTTGTGTCTTTCATAAAGTCGCAATAAAATGAAGCGGCCATAGCGCTGATACTGCCGCTTATAACCGGGAAGAATAAAGGGAAGGGCTGCGGCAGGAGGTCCCGCAGGAATTCGCTTAAAAGAACGGTAAACGCGACAAGTATCGCCAGGGGCATATACAGGGCAAGGAGCGAGTATACCGGACTGTTGACAAGAAAACTTTTCTTTGTTTCAGACAATTTCCTGCCCCCGTTCCTTCATTTGGTATCGGGGAGAATTCCCCGGAACCAGAGATGACACAGATCGCTCATCAATGATCAAATATTCCAGTGAAAGATGATGTCGCTTTAATGAGTCGAGGTTCATATACGCCTCATCACCCAAATCAGGACCAACATAAAAAAAACGGGTTCCGTACGACAGATGTTTGCCCTGATCAAGCATGGCTCTGGCGCTGGCAGGTATATAGTTCTCTTTCTGGATCGGCTCCTCCGTATATGCGGTTTTTGTCCAGTCTAAAACAGCCAGACGCTCAAGGATCGGAACAAGGGTAAGAGCAGCGGGAGCAATTACAGCGATTCCTCCTTCCTGAGCGGAGCTGTAGATGATGAGCCCCAAGTCCTGCCGTTCCTGAGAAGCCCTCAAGCAAAGCGCGGCCGCGGCCTCAATGGTTCGTTCAATAAAAGACACCTGTTGTTTTACCGGATATTCATTGCGGTTAACATTGAGAAAGATCATGAGCGGATATGACGCGGTAGCTTCGTACTCATTGACCATGAGGCTGCTGATTGCGCCTTCTGAAGAAGGCGAAGACATACCGGCGCTGACCTTCCAGTTGATACGCCGGGGTTCATCCCCGCTTTGATAGGGACGCAAAGACCGGCGATAGGTAATATCTTCAAACAGGGGATTGGAACTGATTATTTTTCCCAGAGGGATACCGCCGGGAGCCTTGAGGGAAATGGAACGGTACACGGGATATACAAAAAGCCGCGTTGTTTCATGGGCGGTCAGGAGAAAGGGAAATATGCCAAGCGGATCAGTGCCCTCAACAGTTGCAGGACCCAGAGTAAATTCCCCCCGATTGGTACAATGGCCCTCCCAGACAAGAATCGTCCAGGATTTCCGGGGCAGGGTACAGAGTATTCTGTGGTTCTTGGCAACCGGCAGCATACCGGTTGAATCGCCCGCGGCCAGCATAAAGGCGGGCAGGAGTCCGTGGTTTTCGATAGTTAGTTCTACCCGTGCCCACTCATACCGGAACACCCGAAGTTCAGAATCCCGCCTGATTACCCTGATATGCCTGATTAAATATTCACTGTAGAATTTTGCGCCTGTCAGAATGAATAAAAGAAAGAGACAGACAAACTGACAAAATGCGACAGGCACAAAGAGATAAAAAGGAAGAAGAATAATAATTCCCGCAACAAGCAGGTGATTTCTCCGGATTTGTATCTTGCCCCATGATGGGGATGTCCGGTTCATGAGGAAGTCCGGTATTCGGGAATGGGGATCGTATCCAGAATGGATTGAATGATTCGCTCTGGCTGGATTCCCCGGACAATGGATTCGGAAGACAATAAGAACCGCTGCCTGAATACGCTGGGAGCCATTTCTTTTACATCTTCCGGGGTAACGTAATTGCGGTTTTGCAGACCGGCATAAGCCTGTGCTGAACGGTACAGCGCGAGGCTGCCTCTGGGGGATATACCGATCCGCAGGCGGGATTCATTTCTGGTAGCTGTTACCAAAGCGAGGAGATAGTCTTTTACCACCGGGGCCACATGGATATGGCATACCGCTTCCTGAAGCGGAGCTATTTCTTCCGCGCTGACCACCGGCTTAATATCCATGACCGGATGACTGAGGCGGCGCTGATTTTCCAGTATCAAAGATTCGGCTTCGGCATCAGGATACCCAATACTCAGCGAAAGCAGGAAACGGTCTTTTTGGGCTTCCGGCAGGGGAAAAGTTCCTTCAAATTCAACCGGATTTTCCGTAGCCAAAACAAAAAAAGGCTCAGGCAGGGCCAGCCGCTTCCCGTCAACGGAAATCTGGCTCTCGGCCATAGCTTCCAGAAGCGCGGACTGGGCGCGGGGAGTAGCGCGGTTTATTTCATCCACCAGCACAAATTGATTCATCACCGGCCCCGGATGATACACAAAACGTCCCTTTCTGTCATCAGATTCCTCACCCTGCCGCCACACTGACACGCCGAGTATGTCGGTGGGTAACAAATCCGGGGTACACTGGATTCGGGAAAAACTCAAGCTGAGGCTGGCCGCAAACGCCCTCGCCAGTATAGTTTTCCCCGTGCCCGGTACATCTTCCAGCAGCACATGACCCCGCGCAAGAAAGGCGGTAATGAGCATATCAATAACTTTGGGTTTCCCCAAAAAAACGGTCTCAATATTTTCCCTGATTCGCCGGGCGAACAGGGCAATGGGCTGTAATTCTTTCATATATCATTATTGGCTGATGAGCGGGCCGGAGTCCATATCTCCCGGAGTATAGACATAAATCCGTGCCAAATGATAGTATGAGTTCGGGACTGTTTCAGGGCGATTAACTCAGTGGGAGAGTGCTACCTGGCGACCCTGCGGGCCGCGCACTGATAGGAAGGATTGAAAGGCGGCTATACAGCCGCCCGGCAGTGTCACCCAGTAGAAGTCACTGCTTTATTGGCAAGCCGATTTGTGGGCGATTAACTCAG
>JAIRUN010000054.1 GCA_031254365.1 Treponema sp.
CCCAAAATCTCATACAGCCGCTCAAGGTCTTCCATGGAATAATATTCGATGTGAATCCGGCCCTTGTTGAGATCGCCTTCGATGGTTACTTTTGTTCCCAGTTTGCCGATGAATTTTTCTTCCATTGCGCCGATTTCCGGCGGCGGACTGGAGCTTTTCTTTGCGGCGGGCTTGCCTTCCTCGCCGCCGGGATTTACGGCGGCAACGTTCAAAGCTGTGGCGCGTTTTTCCGCTTCACGCACTGAAAGCTCCCCGGCAATTATGTCCTGAAACAATTTTTCCCGCAGTTTTTTATCGTTTACCGAAAGCAGAGCGCGGGCATGGCCGGGGCTGATCTTTCCCTGCTCAAGACTTTTTTGAACATCAGCGGAAAGTTTCAGGAGCCGCAGGGCATTGGCAACAGTGGAGCGGTTCTTGCCCACTCTGGAGGCAACTTCCTCCTGGGAAAGGCTGGAAAAATCCATCAGATTTTTATAGGCCGCCGCTTCTTCAATAGGGTTAAGGTCTGTACGCTGAATATTTTCGATAAGAGAAATTTCCAGCCGCTTTTGATCGGTGTATTTTCGAATGATAACCGGAACCGAAGCAAGTCCCGCAAGCCGCGCCGCTCTGGTTCTGCGCTCGCCGGCGATAATTATGTAAGAGCCGTTCCCGGCATCCGCGGCGATTATCGGCTGAATTATTCCGTGTGTGGCGATTGAATCGGCGAGCTCTTTCAGTTCAGCTTCGTCAAAATGTTTCCGGGGCTGGCCGGGATTGGGAATGAGCTTATCAGGAGAAAGCTGCACGACCACGCTGGATTTTGACACGGTAAGTTTTGTCCCGGCATCATTCAAACCGGCGGCGTTTTTATCCGCGGCTTTTTTTGTATCAGATACTTCCATATCCGGAATATCGTCCGCCGGGGGAAGCAGGGCATGCAGACCCTTTCCCAAACCTGCCTTATACGCCATTGGAACCTCTGGTTCGCTGAACCGTTCTCTGAACGAGTTCTCCGGCAAGGCTCTGATATGCCCGCGCCCCGGAGCATTGGGGATCATAACGAGAAATGGGCAGGCCGTGCGAAGGGGCCTCGGAAAGGCGGACGTTCCGGGGAATAATTGTGGCAAAAACTGCGCTTTTGAAATAAGCGCTGACCTGTTTCACTACATCCTGAGCCAGCCGGGTACGGGGATCATACATCGTAAAAAAAATGCCTCCGATACCGAGGGACGGGTTCAGGCTTTTCTGGATAAGTTTAACTGTTTGCAGCAGCAGGGTTAAACCTTCCATTGCAAAATATTCGCATTGCATGGGAATAAGCACCGCATCGGCGGCGGCCATACCGTTCAGGGTAAGCACTCCCAGACTGGGCGGGCAGTCAATCAGGATAAAATCATAGCTGTCCCGTACCGGGGCAAGGGCTTTTTTCAGGAAATAATCCCGCTCTTTCTGCTCAATCAATTCCACTGCCGCGCCGGAAAGGTCTATACTTGCGGGTATTACATCAAGACCGGAAATGCTGGTCTTTCTGATAGCCTGATCAATGCTAATTGAGCCGGAAATAAGTTCATACACCCCCGGTTTAAGCGGGCTGGCCCCCACGCCGCTGGAAAGATTCGCCTGCGCGTCAAAATCCACCAGCAGCACCGATTTTCCCGCTTCCGCAAGATATGCCCCGATGTTAATGGCGGATGTGGTTTTGCCGACGCCTCCTTTCTGGTTTACAAAGACGAATATCTTTCCCATGAGATTGAGTATACATGAAGTATAGAAAAATTGTAACCGCCGGGGCTTCGGTTGTTCTGTCATTTTTCCATAACTTGTAGTATAATAATTATCATGGCTTTTGGTGATTTTGCGGCGGAGAGGGGAAAAGCCCTGCCCATGGGGGCAACGCTTACCGGAGAAGGGGTAAATTTCAGCCTTTTTTCCCGCAATGCCACATCGGTAACACTCATACTTTTTGAATCTCCGGCAAAGGACAGCCCCAGGTGTGAGATACCTCTGGATAAACAGCGGAATAAAACCGGGAATATGTGGCACTGCCATATCCGGGGCATTACAGCCGGGGCCTGTTATTTATACCGTGTGGATGGCCCGTATAATCCGGAGAAGGGGCTGCGCTTTAATCCCCACAAAGCGTTGATAGACCCTTATGCCAAAGCCATGAGCGATTTAAGCGAATGGGATTTCAGTAAATGTCTGGGCTTTAATCCCGGTGATCCCGGCGGTGATCTTTCCTATTCCTATGAAGATGATATTGCGGAACAGCCCCGCAGCATCATTATTGATGATAATGATTTTGACTGGCAGGGCGATACCCCGCTTAACTATCCCTTGCGCTTTAGCGTGCTATACGAAACACATGTTAAGGGGTTAACCGCTCACCCCAATTCAGGGGTACAGCATCCGGGGACGTACCGGGGCGTTATCGAGAAAATACCGTATTTCAAGGATTTGGGGATTACCAGCCTTGAGTTCCTTCCCATTCAGGAATTCAATGAACATGAATTTCCCCGTATCAATCCCAAAACGGGCGAGCGGCTGACAAATTACTGGGGGTATTCGACCGTGGCGTTTTTCGCGCCAAAGGGTTCCTATGCCGCTGATCGGACTCCCGGCGGACAGGTGCGGGAATTCAAGGAAATGGTACGGGAGCTGCACAAGGCGGGGCTCGAAGTGATTCTGGACATTGTATTCAATCACACCGCCGAGGGCAACGAGCAGGGGCCGACTTTTTCGTTCCGTGGTTTGGACAATTCGATTTATTATATCCTCAACGAAAACAAACGCTACTATCAAAACTATTCCGGCTGCGGAAATACCGTTAACTGTAATCACCCGGTGGTACGGACTTTCATTCTCGATTGTCTGCGTTATTGGGTAATGGAGATGCATGTGGACGGATTCCGTTTTGATCTGGGTTCCATTCTGGGCCGGGATCAGCTTGGCCGCCTTATGGAAAACCCGCCGGTGCTGGAACGGATTGCCGAAGACCCGATTTTAAGTTCCACCAAAATTATTGCCGAAGCATGGGATGCGGGCGGCGCGTATCAGGTAGGCTGGTTCCCCGGCGGACGCTGGGCCGAATGGAACGACCGCTACCGTGACGATATACGCAGGTACTGGCGTTCCGATCCCAAAGAAACCCGCCATTTTGCCACCCGCATATCAGGCAGTTCAGACCTGTATTTACGGGACGGGCGCAAGCCCTTCCATTCGATAAACTTTATCACCAGCCATGATGGATTTACCCTGAAAGACCTTGTTTCCTATAACGGCAAACACAATGAAGATAATGGTGAAGAAAACCGCGATGGCGGCGACAACAATAACAGCTACAATTACGACTCCGAAGGCCCCAGCGATGATCCGGTACTTGAGACCGTTCGGGAGCGGCAGCTCAAGAATTTCTTCGCCACAATGATGGTTTCTCTGGGAACGCCGATGATTCTGGGCGGTGATGAATTTGCCCGTACCCAGGGCGGCAATAACAACGCCTATTGTCAGGACAATAAAATCTCATGGCATGACTGGTCCCTGCTGGAGAAAAACGCCGGCCTGTACCATTTTGTCAAAGAAATGATCGCTTTCCGTATGCGGCATCCTGGGTTTATGCGCCCTGAATTTTATACCGGCAGGGAAGGCAATTTCAACGCAATCCCCGACATAAGCTGGTTCAATGAAAAGGGACATATCCCAAACTGGGACAAGATCGGCTATTTTCTGGCGCTGCGGCTGGACGGCAGCAAGGCCGAAACACTGGCCGATCAGGATGACAATGATTTCTTCATCATGTTTAACGCCAGCCATGATATACAGGCTTTTACACTGGCGGAAGCGCCGGGAAAAAAAGAATGGCTCCGCATGGTAGACACCGGACTTGGCTCTCCCAATGACATCCTTCCTCCGGGCGGCGAAAAACCCCTGCCTTCCCAGCATACTTATCCGGTAAAGGCCCGCAGCATAGCCATTTTAATTTCAAAGGAAACGGGCCATTCTCAAATTCCGGTTAATTGAGGAGTAGTCATGGACGAAAGCAGTTTTATTCTCGGCGTTGATCTTGACGGCGTAGTGGGCGACTTTTACGGTGCGGTGCGGAAAATCGCCGCCGAATGGCTGAACAAGCCGCTGGAATCCCTCACCACTGAAATTACCTTTGGCCTTCAGGAATGGGGTATCGCCGACTTTGGCGGCTACGAGCGGCTGCACCGCTTTGCCGTTACCCAGCGGCACATCTTCCGCGATATGGAACCAATTCCAAACGCCCCGGCCATTTTGCGCAAACTCTCCAATCAGGGTATCCGTATCCGCATTATTACCCACCGGCTGTTTCTCAAATATTCCCACCGTACTTCGATAACCCAGACCGTTGACTGGCTGGACAACTACGACATTCCCTACTGGGACATCTGTTTTATGAATGACAAAGGCGCGGTAGGCGCTCATGTGTACATTGACGATGCCCCGGAAAATATCGTCAGTCTGCGGAAACTGGGCTGTAAAACCATAGTTTTTAGCAATTCCACCAACCGGGGCTTGCCCGGCCCCCGCGCCAATGACTGGTTTGAAGTTGAACGTTTGGTCATGGAAGCCCGTGAAGAATGGAAAACCGGCACTATGGGGCTGTTCCGGGCTTAGGCAAAATGTTTCACGTGAAACAATGAAGAACCCCGCCTTCCAACAAACGAGCCTTATCTCTCTATAGTGTTGGCATCTTCAATCAGGGCGTTCCAGTTCTGGGAAACCGATTCAATAAGCTGTGCCGGTTCGCCGTCATACCACCACATTTGCCCGGAAATTTCGCCGCGGTTAAAGCCGGGAATCATTATAAAATTCCTGAAAGCGCTGTATCTTGGGTCGCGGATCATGACCATTGTTTCATCAACAGCGCGGCGATCACGGAACCAGGGGTACAAACCCGATTTCCAGTCATCAGTTACCGGCATATGCCAGAGATTGATTGCAGAGAGAATTGCGTCCACTTCCGCGGGTTTGAATACTGCCGGAATAATCAGCACATTCTCATCATTGGGGAAACGGTAATCTCTGGCTCTCGGCCCCTTGGGAAACAGTACAAAACCCCAGTCGTCGGTCATGTCCCTCAACTGACCTCTTCTCCATTCAGGTTCCATCATCATGGCAACATGGCCGTCATGGAACATGGGCCAATACCAGTCCCAGTTGGAACCTTCGGGTCTGGGCATCATTACGCCTTCGTTCCTCAGTCTTATGGTAAATTGCAGGGCTTCAATAAATTCCGGCCGGTTGCTGGCGTTGACAAAATTACCGTTACGATCCTTGTCCACATAATTGGCCCCGTTGGAGAATACGATCTGGTCAAGGATTTCCGTTGAAAGGTCGGCGGACATGGCATAGGTATCAATACGGCCGGTATTGTTCCGGTCACGGGTCAACTGCTTGCAGAGGACCAGGAAGTTTTCCCAGTTCCATGTGCCGTCCCGCTGCATATTGTAAGGGGTGTCGGGATCAAGGCCTGCTTCCCTAAAAAGCCGCTTGTTAAAATAAATACCTGCTCCGTGCAGACTGCCTCCGTACCCGATACCAATGGCATACTGCTTCCCTGCAAAGGTAAACAACTGGGCAACATCCTGATTATAGGCAACCTGTCTGCCGATAATGCCTGTTGATGTTTTTAAATTGACGGCCTTGCTGTCGCTTACCGGGTAGAGTAAGCCCTGCCTGTGCAGCGCCATTGCCCAATCCGGCTGTACCCAAAAAGCGTGAGCCGCCGGTTTGCCTGCCATGATAGAAGTGGCTATTGCGTCCAGCATTTCTCCCCAACCGGCGATCTGCTTTGTCCTCATGGTGAATCCATTCTCGCGCTGAATTTTTTTACGCCACTCAAGTTCCAGTTCTTCAATTTCGGAAGTGGGTTTGTAAGTATTTACATCGTAATCGCCCGACCAGCCTCCGACAACAATATCATAACCCTTAAGAACATCCCTGCCGCCTCCGGCCCATACCGGAAACGTCATCATGAATATCAGTGTAAACAGAAGAAATCCTGTCCATGTTTTCTTTTTCAGCATTTTATGCCTCCTCGATTATTTTATTATATGCTTGCTTTTTCGCGCTGACCAGTCCGCCCTTTGATCTTCACCGGTTGCCCCAACGCCAAAGTAATACGCGGCGGGGTTAGCCATGAACATTCCGCAAACCGAGGCAGCGGGAATGATCATCGCCGTCTCTGTCAGTTCCAGACCGCAGCGTTTGTTCGCCTCAAGCAGATCAAAGGCAATGCGCTTGTCCTCATGATCCGGACAGGCGGGATAGCCAAAAGCGGGCCTGATTCCCGCATACTTGCCTTTCAGGATTTCATCGACAGAAAGATTTTCCTCAGGCGCATAGCCCCACCATTCCCGCCTGATTCGCAGGTGGACTTCCTCGACAAAAGCCTCGGTCAGCGCGTTTGCCAGACTGGCCAGCAGCAGTGCGCCATATTCGTCATTATTGCGCTGGTATTCGCTTGCCGCTTCCGGCAAACCAAAACCGGCGCTCAGGGCAAACAGTCCCAGCCAGTCAGCGGAGCTGTCCGCTCCCGCCGGAACAAGGAAGTCCGCCAAACAGGGATTAAAGACTCTGGCGGGTTTTTTCGCCTGACTGCGCAAAAAACAAAAGCGGCGGCCCCCGATTACAACATCATCGCCTTCGGCGGCGGCGGGAAAAATCCCCACAACGCCCCGAAGTTTCAGGCTCCCTTCGGCCTTGACTTTTTCCAGCAGCGCCTGTGCATCATGCTGTATTTTTTCAGTATCAGGAGTTTCCCACCTGTGCAAAAAGGCGTTCCAGTCAATATACGGAATGACTTTTTCCAACGGATAATCGTTAAGCTCAATCAGACTTGATGTTTTGGGTTTTGTTGGTTTATAAGACCCAAGCGGCGGCCTGTTTGCTCTGGCTGTTTCCAGCGGCAATAACTCAAGACGGGATTGAATCGCCTCGTGCTGCTGGACGGCTTCGCGGTAAAGACCGGCAAGGTCTTGCAAAAAACAGGGACTGTCAGAGGCGGAAAGCAGGGCGCGGACCGTTTCTGAGGCTTTTCCCGCATCAGAAACATAGACAACCGGGCCGGAATATGCCGGGGCAATCCGCAATGCCGTGTGAACAAGGCTCGCAGCAGCCCCGCCGATGAGCAGGGGAATCTTCATGCGGCGCTGTTCCATTTCACGCGCAATGCGGATCATCTCTTCCAGCGAGGGTGAAATAAGACCGGAAAGGCCGATAGCGGCAGCCCCTTCTTTTTCAGCGGCTTCGAGTATTTGTTCTGCGGGAACCATCACCCCCAGATCGATAATTTGAAAGCCGCTGGAGGCCAAAACCACTGCAACAATATTCTTTCCAATGTCGTGAACATCACCCTTTACCGTCGCAAGGACGATTTTTGGAGCGGAGCTTGATTTACGCTGTTCCATGAACGGTTCCAGCGCGGCGACCGCCTTCTTCATCACCCGTGCGCTGCGGAGCACTTGCGGCAGATACATCTTCCCTTCGCCAAAACGCTTTCCCACTTCTTTCATGCCTGTCATGAGCGGGCCTTCCACGATTTTCAGAGGCTGCCAGCCGCTTTCCCTCAGTTCCAGCGTATCTTTTTCAATATAATCATCCAGCCCTTTCAGCATTGCGTGAATAATGCGTTCCTCAAGTGATTGATCCCGCCAGAGGGAGGAGTGAGGAGCAGGGGAGGGGAACGCTGGCTGTTGGCTGTTGGCAGCGGAGACGGTTGTCTGTTCGGCGATTTCGAGAAGCCGTTCCGCCGCGTCCGGCCTGCGGTTGAGAATCACGTCCTCTGCGGCATTGCGCAGCTTTTCTTCAATAGCGTTATACGCAACAAGAGTCGATGGATTTACAATTGCCATTGTCAGCCCTGATTCTGAAGCGTGTTTAAGGAAAACGCTGTGCATGGCTTCCCGCACCGCATTGTTGCCCCGGAAACTGAACGAAAGATTTGAAATGCCGCCTGAAATCTGAACGCCGGGGCAGTTATCCCGAATCCATGCGCAGGCGCGGATAAAATCCAGCGCGCAAGGATCATGTTCGCTGATGCCTGTTGCGACTGCAAGCACATTGGGATCAAACACAATATTCTCAGGCGGAAAGCCCGTAGCAGTAAGCAGACGGTAAGCGCGCCCGGCGATTTCTATTTTCCGCTCAAAACTCACCGCCTGCCCCTGTTCGTCAATAAGCATAACCACCGCGGCGGCCCCGTAACGCCTGACAAGTTCCGCCCGCCTCTGAAATTCCCCTTCGCCGTCTTTCAGATTGATGGAATTCACTACGCCTTTTCCCTGCAGCCGCTTGAGGCCCGCCTCAATCACATTCCAGCGGGAACTGTCGATCATAACGGGAACTTTGGCAATATCAGGATCGGAAAGGCCACGGTCAAGAAATACGGCCATTGTCTTTTCAGCGTCCAGCATTGCGTCATCCATACCGACACAAATAATAGCCGCGCCATCTTCGATCATGTTCCTGGCAATGGCAAGCGCCTCACTGTATCGGGTTTCGCTGATTAAGCGTAAAAATTTTTTACTGCCCGCGACATTGGTCCGCTCGCCAATGAGCGTTAGCTGAAATTCATTGCCGGGCTTTGCAAGGTTGAGCAATTCAAGCCCCGCAAGACTCGCAATGTGCGCATTGCGGCCTTTATGAACTTGAGTACAGGGTATACGGGGTTGATATTGCGCCGCTTTTTCCGCAATGGCGGCGATATGCGCCGGAGTTGAACCGCAGCAGCCGCCCGCGATATTCAGCAAGCCTTCTTTCAAATACTGTTCGATGCAGGCAGCCATTGTTTCAGGGCTTTCATCGTAAGAGCCAAGGTCATTGGGAAGCCCCGCGTTGGGGTGGGCACTCAGAAGGCAGGGAGCGGCCATGTTGTGCATGGCAGCGGAAAGCGCGCGAATATGAGAAAGAAGATTTTCCGCTCCAAAAGAACAGTTAAGGCCGATTGCCCAGGGTTCGGCATGAAGCACCGATGCGCAAAAAGCCTCAATGGTCTGCCCGGAAAGGAGCCGCCCTGACTCGCCTGAAATCGTGGCGGAAATCATAACCGGAGTGTCGAGCTTCCGTTCTTTCAGAAGGCGGCTGATTGCAAACAGGGCGGACTTGGCGTTCAGCGTATCAAAGATCGTTTCCAAAAGCAGAATGTCCGCGCCGCCGTCCAGCAAGCCCCGCGCACTGTCATAGTAAGCCGCTTCAAGCTCATCCCAGTAAATGCCGCGTTTGGCCGGATCGTTCACATCGGGCGAAAGGCTGGCGCTTTTGGCAGTGGGCCCCATGCTTCCCGCAACAAAGCGGGGTTTCTGCGGCGTTGAAAATAAATCCGCCACTACGCGGGCCAGCGCCGCAGCAGCCACGCTGTTTTCATAGGCCATGTCCGCAAGGCCGTAATCCGCCAGTGAAACAGCGGTCGAGTTAAAGCTGCACGTTTCGATAATATCCGCACCGGCTGCAAGGTAAGCTTCGTGAATGGCGCTGATCGCCTCCGGCTTGGTGAGGCACAAAATGTCATTACAGCCGGACAGCGGCGTTTTGTGATCCGCAAAGCGTGTGCCGCGAAAATCAGCTTCGCCAAATTTAAGGGCCTGTATCAGCGAACCCATCGCCCCATCGAGAATCAAAATACGTTCTTTGGCAATGGCGTTAAGCCGTTTCCTCGCGGTCATAGAAAAAGTGTAGCAAATTTAGGCAAATGGGAGAAGGCTACTCCATATTCTCCAACTCTATGTCTCCCCAATTCAATATATTTGCATTTACATTAACAATCCTGTTA
>JAIRUN010000081.1 GCA_031254365.1 Treponema sp.
TATACTCCCTCTTTACCGGCCATATTGAGCCTCCCCTGTTTTTTTTACTATTATAAACCCAAAGCTGACCGGGGTAAAGGGGAATTACGGGAAACAGACCGCAGGAGATTCTTCTGGCATACTTCAGCTTTTCCGCGCCGCAGCCGCCTGATATACGACATTAGTTGCCCATCGCGTTCCTGTGCATAATTTCCAGCAGTTCCGCTTCCATATCCCAGGCGTATTCCCAGTAAAATAATCCGCCCAGACCTTTGCTTTTTGCGTAGGCGCTTATGAGCTTTATTTGCTCCCCATCCATGTAGCTGACCCAACCGCCGATGCTCCTGTTATAGAGAAAAGCGGCTTGCGCCGCATTGTCCCAATAGCGGGTCCAGTCTTTATCGGCAAGGTATTCCTTTATCGTGTAATGATAGTCTATATCCCTGCCAGGGGAATCTTTGGCGAAATTGGATGAGAACAGGCCGGGCAGTTTCGGATCAAGACCGCCGGTAACATCTATCCATTCTTTGCCGTAGGTTGGCAGTCCCAGCATCAATTTTTCAGGGGGTACGCCGGCCTTAAGGTATGCGTCCACCGACTGCCCGGTACTCCACCCGCCGGGGTCAATGGGGTTGCGGTACAGATTGGCATGATGCCCGGTAGTGGCAGTCCATGCTCCGTAATAATCGTATGCCATCAGTTTGAGAGAATCCACATATTCCGCTGCCGCCGCGCAATCATTACGCGTGAGGAACCATGAGCTTGCGGGAACACAGGCGGAAAGATAATAGCGTTTTCCGGTTTCTCCGCTGAGGTTATCCAGCGCGTTTCGCAAATCCCGCAGCAGACTTACCCAATTTGCCCGGTCTTCGGGCCGTGACTTTATCTGCTGGCCCCAGGATGGCCCCACCGGATATTCCCAGTCTATGTCTATGCCATCCAGGTCTTTGTCTTTCAGGAATTGTACCGCATTGGTAACAAAACCCGCGCGTACAGCGGGATCATGGGCCATATCGGAGAAGTGATCCGCGCCCCAGCCGCCCACGGAAAGATTAATTCGCAGGTGGGGATACGCTGTCTTGAGCGCGGCAATTTCATTCCAGAGATAGCTATAGTCAGTCCCGTCAATAAATGAAAAAGTGGTTTTGTCTTTTTCATTAATAACGGCAAAGGCAAGCATGAGGTCTGTCAAATATTGACCTTTGATCTGTGAGGCTGCCCAATTTGTATAGCCCGGCAGTCTTTCGGGAATACTCCAGGTAGTTCTGATATAAGCGGCAACTCTTTTCAGGCTGACATCCTCACCCGTACGCGGATCAAGGGAACTGGCCGCTCCTTTGCAGCCCGGCAGTAATCCTGTTCCGGCTGCTGCTGTCAAAATCATTAAGGCGATATTCGTGATTTTTTTCATAATGTCTCCCTTCTATTTATATATTTTATACATTTCATTGCGCGTTGCGCACAAGGCGGATGCCCACAAAGGCATACCGGAAAGAAGGAGTGATTATATTGCGGAGCGCTGAACGCGCACCCCCTGCCGAATTGTTCCAGCTACCGCCGCGAACAACGCGGCTGGTTCCAAAGGACACGCCTGCGGGATCCGTCTGCGCCATGCCCGGATAGTCTCCGTACCAGTCCCAGCACCATTCAAACACATTCCCGTGCATATCGTGCAGACCCCAGGGATTCGGCGCAAAAGTACCCACTGGTGTTGTCCTCTGCCGGTTCTCCCCTTTGGCATTGTTGTTGTATGGATAATTTCCGTTATAATTTGCCTGGTTTGCGGTGATGTTGTTCCCTGTGCTGAAAGGCGTGGTTGTCCCGGCCCGGCATGCGTATTCCCATTCCGCCTCGGTGGGCAAGCGGTAACCGTTTGCGTCCCGGTCCCAGCGCACATTAACGCCATCTATCGTATACGCCGGAGTCAGCCCTTCATTCTGGCTCCGTTTGTTGCAATATTCGATGGCATCATACCAGTTTACGCTGTCTACCGGCAGGTTGTCCCCCTTAAAAGAGCTGGGATTCTTTCCCATCACTTCCTGATACTCCGCCTGTGTTACTTCGTGCCTTCTCATAAGAAAGGAGCTTACCGTTACGTGACGTTGGGTTTCATCATCATCACGCTCCGGTTCATCGGCAGGGCTGCCCATAGTAAAGGTTCCGCCGTTTATCAGCGCAAAGCCGTGGGGAACGGAACGCGCTGTTGTCGCGGTGGGTGTCACTGTTGCGGATGCGGGAGCAGGGGTTGGTACGGTGGCGGAGACTGGCGCTGGCTGCGCTGCCGGGGTATTTGATACAGGCGTTTCAGTCAGCAGGGAGCTGATTCTTGTTTCACCAGCGCTAAGGTCAGCCGATGATGACGCTACAATAGTTGCGCTTTCAACATTAAGCGTCCTGATTCTAAAACGATAAACGCCCCCCATCGGAGTTAGAGAGCCAGAGATGATAAGCTGCGCACCGAGTTTTTTTCCGATTGCCTGGGCGGATTCGTCGCTTACCTCGCCCGACATTTGAAAATCTTCTTCCTGCCGGATAAGGTCAAGGTCCCTGCGGTCAACTACCACGAGTTTTTTTCCGTTTACCAATTGTTCGGACAGTTCTTCAATCACATAAACGGAAAACGGAATCGAAGGGGAAGAAAAGTTAAGTACGGCGATTTTCTGCCCCGCCTGTACGTTGTTCTCTATATTTTCCGCTGCCGCCTGTATCGCCTGATCCAGCGTTATACTGCCCGAACCTGCCTGTTTTGCGCCGCCGGCGCAACCCATAATTAATATTATTAAAAAAATAAATACTAAAAAATTTTTTTTCATATACAATTATATCCTTTGCGAACACACATGACACCTGTTGATTTCTCAGCCATGTTTTATAGTATATCATTGCTTTTAAGATCGCAAGTAATGAAATAAAAAAAGCCGCCTTTATCCAGCGCCCAAGTAATTGGCGCCGGGCAAAGACGGTACTCCCTTTTTATTTTTAAATATTTTTTAATTCATGTTGATCTGAATTACCCGCTTCCGGGCCTCTTCCCGTTTTTTGATTTCCAGACTGAGGACGCCGTTTTTGAAGGCGGCACTTATCGCTTCCGGATCGGCGTTTCCCGGCAGTCTGAAAGTGCGGCTGAATGAATGGCTTCGCCGTTCATGGAGGATCCAGTTTTCCTGCTTTTCCGCGGAAGCCGCATTTCCTTCGGGGGCCTTTTTCTCCTCGGCCTCTTCATGTTTGGAAGCAATGGAAAGGTTTCCGCTATCCACATGAATCTCGATGTCCTTTTCCTCGTAGCCGGGTAGTTCCATATCCAGCGTATAGGTGACTTCGGTTTCCCGAATATCTACCGCGGGCAGATGGTTGAAACCCTTTGTCGCGGGGGCCAAAAGGGAATCCCTAAAGAAGGACTCAAAGTAACGGTCAAAGTCGCTCAGGGTACTCCTGACTGCGTTGGGACGATACAAGGTAATCGCTTTCATAGTATTTCTCCTTAAATAAGTCGGCAGGCTGTCTGGCGGAAATCCGGTCTAACAGACCTTTGTATTTTCCGGCTCATCTTCTTACCGTCACTAATATATAAGCAAGAACTGTGCCAAGCTCCGCAAAAACGGGAAAAAAGCCTCAAAAACCTTAAAAATAGTGAAAACAAGGGGTTTTTATCAGCGAATAGCACGAATAATGCGGTAAAATTCCCTGGCTATTCGCCTGATTTGTGTAATTTATTGCTTCATCTTTATGATGAGGATGGTTTTTGGCGCTTTTTGACCCAAAAGGGCCCTTTATGAAAAATTTATGTGTCAAAATGACACATTTGTTTTGAGGCTGAGCTTTTGGGACAGCTATATTTTAGGGTGTATTTTGCGATTTATTTTTTTTGATTCAAGGTGTTACATTCGCAAGATACGGAGATTAGTCTAAAAATGGGTTACCGTATCCACATAGATACGATATTTAAAAAACATTTAAAAAAAGCAGAGCCGCTTGCAAATGGCGGACATCCGGTTCGCCTTTGCCTTACCCCAAATCTATGTGGATACTTTTTTACTCTTGCTGCGGCTTTTTTGGTTTGATGATTTTTAAGAGCAGCAAGGTAAGCAGCATGACAAACCCGCAGACGGCAAAAAGACCGGCCATGCCCTTCCACATAATGTCCAATGACGCGAATAAATCAGCATAATTTATATTCATATTCTCCTCGCTTATTTCAAATATTGCAGAACAAGACTCAACACGAGACCGCTGGCGGCAACCGAAGCAATCTGGCCCGAAACATTGGCGCTGACCGCGTGCATTAAAAGAATATTTTCAGGGTCTTCCTTGAGCGCCATTTTCTGGATCACCCTGGCGGACATCGGGAAAGCGGAAATTCCCGTTGCACCGATCATGGGGTTGATCTTTTTCTTTAGGAAAATATTCAAAAACTTGGCGAATAACAATCCGCCCGCAGTGTCAAAGATAAAAGCAAAAAGCCCCAGCAATAAAATTTTTATGGTGTCAATCTCAATAAATCTGTCCGCCTGCATGGTAAAGGCAACGGTAATACCCAGCAAAAGGGTAATTAAATTTGACAGATTCTTTTGAGCGGCCTCGGAAAGGGAATCCAGTACCGTACATTCTCTGATAAGATTGCCAAACATTAAAAAGCCGATAAGGGCAACGGCAGCCGGAGAAATAATACCAACTATCATTGTTACTGCTATGGGAAATATTATTTTAAGAGATTTGGGAACTTCTTTGTCCGCAACCGGAGGCATCCGAATCATCCGTTCTTTTTTGGTGGTCAGCAGTCTAATGGTAAGCGGCTGGATAATCGGCACAAGGGCCATATACGAATACGCCGCCACCATTATCGGGCCTAAATATTGCGATTTTAAAACCTGGGAAACAAGGATCGTGGTTGGTCCGTCCGCGGCTCCGATAATGCCGATTGCGGCCGCGTCCCGCATATCAAAGCCCAGCAGTATGGCAAGGGTGATGGTCGCGAAAATACCGAAATGCGCTGACGCGCCAAAAAAGAAATAATACGGCCGGGAAAGCAGCGGGGAAAAATCAATCATCGCCCCGATACCGATAAAAAGCAGCAGGGGCATTATTTCCGAAGCCTCAATACCGGTTTCAAAGAGCCATTGAATCGGCCCCTCAACCACCCCGATTCCGTCCCAAAACTGGTTAAGCACGCCGCTCAGGGGCAGATTGACGAGAATTGCCCCAAAGCCCATGGGCAGGAGCAGGGCCGGTTCATATTCTTTTTTTATGGCCAGAAATATCAGAATGATGCCGATGCCATACATTACGAGATGTTTCCAGGTTACCAGCGTAAAACCTTCCAATAAAAATTCCATAATCTACTGTATTACCAATAGGCGTATATATTCAATACTGCCTGAATGTGGTACAGTTCCTTAAAACGACCCGCCGCAGGAAATTGGCTCCATGCGGCATATAAGGAAAGCCCCCATGCCGATAAAAATACCCAGTGATCTGCCCGCCTGTAACGCCCTCAGGGAAGAACGGGTTTTTGTAATAACCGGTGACAGGGCGGAACATCAGGACATCAGGCCCCTCAGGGTCGCCATTGTCAACCTGATGCCTACCACAGTTGATACGGAAATTCAGCTTTTGCGGCTGTTGGGCAACAGTCCTTTGCAGGTGGACATTAGTTTTTTGCACATGGGCAGCCATGAATCAAAAAACGCCCCGCCGGGGCATCTGGAAAAATTCTACACCAGCACCTCGGAGATTGTCTCCTTGAAAGCCCGCTTTGACGGCCTCATCATTACCGGCGCGCCGGTAGAGACTCTTCCCTTTGAAGAAGTTGATTACTGGAATGAACTTGCCGAAATTATCGACTATTCCGGGAAAAATGTATTTTCCACCCTGCACATCTGCTGGGGGGCGCAGGCCGGTTTGTACCGGCGCTACAAGATTCCCAAACAGCCGCTTGTGGAAAAACTGTTCGGCATTTTTCCCCATGCGGTGAATGAGCAGTATGCTGTTTTGTTCCGCGGCTTTGACGATGAATTCCTCGCCCCCCAGTCCCGGCATACTGCCATTGATCGTGCCGCGGTTGCCGCGGATTCCCGGCTTGTGATTCAATCCGAAACCGAAGAGTCCGGCGTTTTTATTGTTACTGCCCGCGAAGGCCGGGAGATATATGTTACCGGTCATCTGGAGTATGATCCCCTTACCATTGACCGGGAGTATCGCCGCGATCTTGCCAAAGGCTTGCCCATTGAAGTTCCCAGAAACTATTACCCGGACAATGATCCTTCAAAAGCGCCGGTGGTCCGCTGGCGGGCCCATGCGCATTTGTTTTTCAATAATTGGCTTAACTATGTGTATCAGGAAACTCCGTTTGATCTTGATAAACTGGAGTGAAAGCGCCCGTGTTCTATGATATTACAGAACACGAGATGCCGGGCGCATGGCGTTGCCCACCGCAAGCAGCGCCACGCCCACATCTCCGAATACCGCTTCCCACATAGTGGCGATTCCCAATGCGCCTAACGTGAGAATCAGCGCTTTGATCCCCAGCGCAAAAATGATGTTCTGCCACACAATGGTTTTGGTTCGTTTGGCGACATTCAGAGCGCTTACCAGTTTGAAGGGTTCATCGGTCATAAGAACGATGTCGGCCGCCTCAATCGCCGCGTCAGAACCAAGTCCGCCCATAGCAACACCGATGTCGCTGCGGGCAAGGGCCGGCGCATCATTAATGCCGTCACCCATAAAGAGCAATTTCCCCTGCGGGCCGGTCTCTTTTTGTAAATCTTCAAGCAGTTCAACTTTTTGATAGGGGAGTAATTCAGCGTACACTTGATCAACGCCAAGCTGTGCGCCGGTTTTTTCTACAGCGGCCCTGTTGTCGCCTGACAGCATGACAATGCGCCGTATTCCGGCTTTTTTTAATTCAGCCACCGTGCGCCCGCTGTCGGGCCGCGCTTCATCGGCGATAACGAGACAGCCCGCATACACGTTGTCCAGCGCAATGTAGACAATGGTTCCCGGCGTTTGCGGTGTGTTAAACGCAATGCCGGATTCTTCCATAAAGCGGGCGTTTCCCGCCAGCACGGTTTTACCCTTAACACCGGCGCGAATACCCCTGCCCGCTGTTTCTTCATGCGATGTGATGTCTTTTGAATCGATCTGTTTTTCACAGGCGCTCAAAATGGAAAGGGCAATGGGATGATTGGAATTGCTTTCTGCGGCTGCGGCATAGTACAGCAGTTCATCGCGGTCGATGCCCTTTTCGCAATGAATTTCGCTTAACGCAAAAATCCCTTTGGTCAGGGTTCCGGTTTTATCAAACACCACGGTTGCGACATCATTCAGGGCTGAAAGGTAATTACTTCCCTTTATGAGGATTCCCCGGCGCGATGCTTCGCCGATACCGGCGAAAAAACTCAATGGTATGGAAATAACCAGTGCGCAGGGACAGGATACCACCAGAAAAACCAGCGCGCGCCTGAGCCAATGGGAAAATTCCGCGCCTGAGATGAACAGCGTCGGCAGAACCGCCAGGGCGAGCGCGGCGAATACCACCACCGGCGTATAGTAGCGGGCAAAGCGGGTGATAAAATTTTCAACAGGCGCTTTTTTGGTCCCCGCGTTCTGTACCAGTTGAAGAATTTTGGAAACAGTGGAATCGCCGAATTCTTTGGTTACGGAGATCAATAAAAGGCCGCTTTTGTTTATTGAGCCGGAAAGAACTTCATCGCCGCATTCTACATCGCGGGGCATGGACTCTCCGCTCAGGGCCGAAGTATCCAGAACGGAACGGCCTTCGGCAATGATTCCATCCAGCGGAATTTTTTCGCCGGGCTTTACCACAATAAAGTCGCCGGGCTTCACTTCATCGGGGCTTACCCGTACAATCTCATCGCCGCGTTTGAGATTTGCGAAATCAGGACGAATATCCATCAGCGCGGAAATGGAGCGGCAGGATCGATCTACCGCCATTTCCTGAAGAGTTTCGCCGATACGGTAGAACAGCATAACCGCCGCTCCTTCGGGATATTCACCAATGATAAAGGCCCCGATAGTGGCAAGGCTCATCAGAAAATTTTCATCGAACACCTGACCATGAATAATGTTGCGTCCTGCGTTAAACAGTATTTCGCCGCCAATAAGGAGCCATGCCGCAAGAAAGATCGCCAATCTGAGCGCAGGGGCCAATGTCACAGCGGGAATGAATTCAAAAACCATGCCTGTGGCAAACAGGGCCGCGCCCAGATACAGGCGTAATTGTTTTTTCATCGGGTCAGCCCTCCTTTACATGGGCAAGCCCCTGGGTAAAAATGCTTTCTATATGCCCGTCATCCAGCGAATAGTACACGACCTTTCCGTCACGGCGGTTTTTTACCAGTCTGGTATGCCGCAATTCCCGCAGTTGGTGCGAAATCGCCGATTTGCTCATTCCCAGAAGCGAGGCAATGTCACAGACACACATTTCCGAAAGCAGCAGGGCGCTTATTATCCGCACACGGGTAGAATCACCGAAAACCTTGAACAGATCCGCCAGACAAAAGAGCAGTTCTTCACCGGGCATCTGTTTTTTCACCTTTTTAACGATATTTCCGTGTATAACGGCGCAGTCGCAGCGATCTTCCATAGAACTGTTTTTAGCCATTTTGTTTCGACTCCTTAATTGAACGATTGAATATATGTTCAACTGTAAATATACAGCAATATTGATTTTCTGTCAATTGATTTATGTAAAAAATTATTTTTTTCCGCTGAGGCCGCCCAGCTCTTTTTTTACTTCCGTAAGTCGTTTTGAAAGGGTGTCAATGGTACGTTCAAGCCTGAGTTTTTCCCGTTCCAGCCGCTCTGCGGGGTCTTCTGGTTCGGATTTCCCCCGGACAGCCATTTTTACCGTATCAGGACTTTTCCCCCTGATCAGCGCGGTTTCGGCGGCCTTGCGGTCATCCTCATTCCGTATACCGGCGAGGAAGCGCATATTGTCGGCCCCCACTTCAGGCTTGAGATCGTATTCAAACATTTTGATCGCCACGTTCGCGGCGGTACGGGGAATCCTCAGCATACGGTCAACGTAGTCCTCAAAACGTACGCCAATGGCGGTACAGAGTTCATGGGCTTTCAGCAGATGTTTTCCCATTTCCTTGACTATGCTGCCATTTTCGCGGAGATATTTTTTCCGTATGAGTTCGGTCAGATCGGAAAGCTCCGGCGAACCGGCAAAAACATCACGGTAGATTTTTTTCGATTCGGCCTTTTCCAGCAGCGCGTGAAAAATAGCCCAGAATTGAGAAGTATGCGCCCGCGCTGAAAGTTTGCCGCCCTGCGAACAGGCGTGCAGATGGTGGGCGTATTCGTGGATCGCGGTGTAGAGCAGCAGATTGTCCCCGGTTGCGCCCTGTTGAAAATTACGGTTGTGAATGATGATTTCCCGGTTGTCAGGTTTATACAGTCCGTTTACTTTGGCGCTTTTCTTCCCCGAAAAAACAAGGGAAAACTCAAGCGGCGCGTCCTCAATGGCAAGCAGTTTTTCTTTTATCTGATCCTGATTCATGGTACACCAGTTCTATATTCATTCTACTATATTATAGAAAACATCTTACGGCAAGGCATATTCACGGTACAAAAACCCTTCTCTTTACCTTTCCGGGCAAAATCAATATACTAAATAAATGAGTTCAACCAATAATTATTCAGCGCAAAATATAACCGTTCTGAAAGGCCTGGAAGCCGTCCGCAAGCGTCCAGGTATGTACATTGGGACTACCGGCATTGACGGCTTGCACCATCTGGTTTTTGAAGTAGTCGATAACTCCGTTGATGAAGCCATGCAGGGCTTCTGTACTGAAATTCTCGTGGTTCTGGAAGGGAACGATGTAGTCCGGGTGGAGGACAATGGCCGGGGCATTCCGGTAGATATTCACCCCACCGAGCGCATCAGCGCCCTGGAACTGGTTATGACCCGGCTCCACGCGGGCGGTAAATTTGATAAAAAGTCTTACAAGGTTTCAGGCGGCCTTCACGGAGTCGGTGTTTCAGTAACGAATGCCCTTTCCGAGTGGTGCGAGGCTTTTGTTCATCTTGACGGCAAGATACACACCCAGCGGTACAAAATCGGCATCCCCGAAAGCCCGGCCCATGAAATTGATCCCGCCGGATTGCCCTATGCGTATACTCAGGAGCGCCGGGGCACTGTTGTCCGCTGGAAAGCCGATGCTTCGGTTTTTGAAACCACCACCCACAATTTTGACGCTCTTGCCAACCGCCTGCGCGAACTGGCCTTTTTGAACAAGGGCTTAAAAATTACGATCCGCGATGAGCGGCTTTCCACCCCCAAAGTTCACGAGTTCAAGTTTGAAGGCGGGGTGAAGAGTTTTGTCGATTACCTCAATGAAAATAAAACCGTGCTGTACAAAGAGCCGGTTTATATTGAAGGAGTCCGCGATGACGGTCTGGGCGGCAGCATTGAGATGGAGTGCGCTGTTCAATACAACGATGGCTTTAACGAAATAATGTTTTCGTTTGTGAATGATATTAACACCCGCGAGGGCGGCACGCACTTAATTGGCTTCAAGTCCGCGCTGACCCGCACGCTGAACGAATTTTTGAAGAAGTCCAAACATTCCAAAAAACTTGAGGAAAGCCTTTCCGGTGATGATGTGCGCGAGGGTTTGACAGCGGTACTTTCGGTGAAGGTTCCTAACCCACAGTTTGAGGGCCAGACCAAGGGCAAGCTGGGCAATTCCGAAGTCAAGGGCATTGTTGAAACTTTTATGAACGAACAGTTGGAACTGTTTTTTGATCAGCACCCCGATGTAATCAACAACATTCTGGAAAAATCAGTGTTAGCCGCAAAAGCCCGCATTGCCGCGCGCCAGGCGCGTGACGCGACACGCCGTAAGAATGCGATGGACAGCGCGGGGCTTCCCGGCAAACTCGCCGACTGTTCCGAAAAAGACCCCGCCAAGTGCGAACTGTTTATTGTTGAAGGCGACTCCGCCGGAGGCTCCGCCAAAGGAGGCCGCGACCGCCGTACCCAGGCGATACTCTCTCTTTTTGGCAAAATGCTCAACGTGGAAAAGACTCGCATCGAAAAGGTTATCACCAACGAAAAACTCCAGCCGATAATTGCAAGCATAGGCGCGGGCTGCGGCAACGAATTTGACGTTTCCAAAATCCGCTATCACAAAATTATCATCATGGCCGATGCCGACGTGGACGGCTCCCACATCCGCACCCTGCTGTTAACTTTCTTCTATCGTTATATGACACCGCTTATCGAACAGGGGCACGTGTACCTTGCCATGCCTCCGCTGTACAAAGTCAGCTACGACAAAAAATCGTTTTACGCCTACGATGACTCTGAAAAAGACCGCTTCCTTTCCGAATCCGGCAAAGACCC
>JAIRUN010000091.1 GCA_031254365.1 Treponema sp.
AAGCGGCGTTAATTCCAAAAAATCCGCCGCCCGCCAGGCTTGCTAAAGCAAGCCCGCCTCATCGGCATACAGCGACATCTAGCCGGGCTAGGCTGTGCTGAATTTTCTCATCGACACGGTTACACCGTGCGTCTGTTTAGCCGGGCCAGGCGCTAATAAATGCCGCCGTCCCCAGTAAATGCGGGCCAGCTTTAGCTGGACCAGTGCGCCGCTTCGGAAAACAGCTTTAGGTTTCCCGCAGGGAAACTGTTAAGCGCCGCATCAAGCGGCGTTAATTCCAAAAAATCCGCCGCCCGCCAGGCTTGCTAAAGCAAGCCCGCCTCATCGGCATACAGCGACATCTAGCTGGGCTAGGCTGCGCTGAATTTTCTCATCAACACGGTTACACCGTGCACCCGTTTAGCCGGGCGTCAGTGCCGCTTCGAACAACAGCAAACTTCCAAAGGAACCGGTTCCGCACGGAACCAGTTACAGCGATGCGTGAAGCGATATTTATTCAGAATGATACTACAGGGCTTACCTTATCCGCTCGCGGATGGCAACGTTTACCTCAATTTTTCCGTTAGTGCCCAATTCCATCGGAACAATAAGGGCTTCCACTTCACCAAGATTGGTGGAAACTTCCATATTTTCACCGGTAAAAAGAGCCGGGGGAGTCAGGTCAAACTTGAAGCCAAGATCATGGAGTTTGGTTACCGCCTGGGCGGTGATCATATTGGCAAGCTCCTGAATGGTTGCTTTTGCCATTTCATCAAAAGCCGTAAAAGTTTCCTGATTCATGGCCCCGGCCACATACAGGGCCGTAGCTTTGGTCATGTCAAACAGAACACGGCCTTCAACATCACCGGCAAGTCCTACCAGCGCGGCAACACCTTGAATTGCCATGGAGGTCGGTTTGAGATAGATTTCACCACGTTTAACTTCAGAATTCATCACTTCCTTCAAAACGTTAAAGGCTGATTCAACAAAGGGGTTGATATACTCAACTCTCATAATATACTCTCCTTGTTACTGCTTCTATTTAAGCACTGTGCATATACATTGAAACCGGATCGCTGGAAATTAATCGCCAGCCGCCTCCGGATAGTTCCTCGTTTTTCCCCAGAATTGCAATTCCCCGGTTTTTCAGCTTTTCTGAAAAACTGGAAAGCTGCTCTTTCTGTTCCTGTTCCGTAAGGAACGAAAGCAAATCCCTCGCCATGATAATGTCCAGTTCCGGCAACGGATTATCATTCAGTATATCATGGAATTCGAAAACAATCGAATCCCTGATTACCTGATTAAAGGAATACCCGCTCTTGCCCTTGGCCATAAAAGACCGGCAATATTCAGGTATTTCATCCAGATCAAAGACCATATTCGGAGCCTGACTTATGGCCATAATGTCACTGTCATTGGCCCATATCTTCAGGTGCTTGTCAGGATACCTTGACTTGAGTATACAGGCAAATGAAAAAGTTTCATAGCCCTTGCCGCAGCCAATGTTCCAGACCTGTAGGTTGGCGGCCGGAAAATCCGGCAAGGAGGCTTTTACAGCGGCGGCATAGTTTTCATCCCAGAAAGCTCCGGTACAGGGCGAGTGGAAAGAACTGAGGAATTCATCCGCATCGGAAGCGGTTTTAAGCTGGAGTTCTTCTCCGCTGCGGCCAATGCTCCATTCGGCGAAATAGGAGTGCAGCCATTTCTCGTTGAGCGGTGAAACGCCAAAATGCCGTAAAACTTTCAGCCCTTCCTTGACAAAGCCGATAGCTGATTCGGCGGAAGGACCGGTTGGTACATCCTGAATCTGTTCCACAACAGGCGGCGGTACAAAATAATCCCCGCTCTCGGTCGTAACACTGGTCCGGGTCTTACCCTTTTCTTCTTCGTTTATACTGAAAATCCGTATCACATCAAGAATGATGTACAGATCGCCATGCTTCTCCACTACACCGCTGATATACTTGATGTTAATATCACCAAAAATCGGATGCGGCGGCTGAATGGATTCGTGGTTGATTCCTACTACCTTGTCAATTTTATCAACAATGGTTCCGTACACCTGCTCATTGATACGGAGGATCAACATATTCTCCTGACCTTCGGACTTTTTATCATACGGCAGATGAAAAAACATTCTAAGGTCGATGATGGGAATAATATCCCCCCGCAGATTGTACACGCCCCGCACAAAAGACGCGGCATTGGGAACATAGGTGAACTTGTCGGCTTTGGCGATTTCCTTGACATTCATTATGTCAACGCCATAATCCTTTCCCGCCAGAGAGAATGTTACCATTTTAAAGTCGACATTCTCGACCCGTTCTTTCTGTTCCTGTATATCCGCATTTAACTGGGCCAGATCTCTCTTTTCTGCTGCCATATTTACCTACCGTACTGAAGCCTCGCGAATTCGGCGCTGCTCCATTTCCTTTTTAAGTCCCAATTCCAAAAGCTGGCTGACATCAATGATGAGGGAGACCGAACCATCTCCCAATATTGAAGCCCCGGCAATACCGGGGGAATTGGTAAATTGATCCCGCAGTGGTTTGATGACAACATCCTCTTCACCGATGAGGCTGTCCACCATAAAGCCCATTTTCTTTTCGGCGTTACCAACGATGACGATGAAGTTGTAGTCCTGATGTTCCTCGGTTTTGATGCCAAAGAGCCGGTTGAGTCTAAGCAGGGAGATAACATCGTTGCGGATATTGAAAACCTCGTAATTATCGATTTTCATTATTTCTTCAGGCTTGATCCGCAGACTCTCAATAACACTGGTGATGGGAATTGAGTAAATTTCCGGACCCACCCGTACGAGCAAGCCCTGTATGATCGCCAGCGTAAGGGGCAATTTGATTATGAATTTGGTTCCTTTGCCATGCTCGGAGTTGACCGTAACAGTACCGTTGAGTTTGTCGATCTGGCGGCGCACTACGTCAAGGCCAACGCCGCGTCCGGAAATGGCGGTAATTTGCTTGGCTGTGGAAAAACCCGGTTCAAAGATCAGGTTGAAGGCTTCAACATCGGTCAGCAGTTTGTTGGGGCTGATAAGACCGCGATCCACGGCTTTTTTCTTGACCGCATCTACATCAATGCCCTTGCCGTCATCGGCGATCTCAATAACGATCATATTCCCTTCATTCAACGCCTTCAATAAAACTTTGCCTTCTTCGGGTTTGCCCGCGGCACGGCGATCTTCCACAGATTCTATGCCGTGGTCAATGGAGTTCCGCACCGAGTGCATGATCGGGTCAAGGAGGTCCTCAATTACCGATTTATCCAGTTCGGTATCTTCACCTTCGATAACCAGATTGATCTTTTTGTTGAGGGATTTGGAAAGGTCCCGCACGAGCCGGGGGAAGCGGCTGAATATCTGACTGATGGGAACCATGCGGATCCGCATAACGCCTTCCTGCAGCTCACCGGTGATCCGTCCCAAGTTCTGGGAAGTAGAACGGAACTTGCCCATATTTAATTTGAAGGAAGCCTCGAAACCGTCAAAGAGAGAGAAAATGTCTCCATAGGCTTCGTTGATCTCCTTGCGCACATCCTTGACGGATTTTCCCTCCTGAATACCTTCAAGGTAAGTCGGCAGGTTGTCAAAGAGGTCTTTGATTTTTTCCCGGTACTGATTTTCAATATCGCGAAGTTGATTCGCCATACTGTTAAACTGACCGCTGATCTGATTGAAGGTTGCCTTGGTGATAACCGTTTCAGAAACAAGGTTCAACAAGTCATCGATCCGTTTTGAATCTACACGAAGAATGGAACCAGCTTCCTTGCCGGCTTTTTTGGCATCCTCTGAGGTAGCACCATCGCCTGCCTTGTGTACAGCAGGAGCCGCTGGCGCTGCCGCAGGAGCTGCCGCCGGTGCGGCTGGCGCTGCCGCTGCTTTTGCCGGAGCCGCCTTTGCCGGGGCTGCCGCGCCCCCCATTTTGGAAATATCGGTAACATCCGCGCTAAGGCTCACATCCGGCATAATAACGGATTTTTGTATGTCATCAGACTTTTTCTGGGTTGCTACATAATAATCAACAACAGGGAAGAAGTTGTCTTCGTATAATTGCTCAAAATCAGGCGTGGTCTTGAGAATAGTCCCCATGCCTTTCAGCACAGCGTAGACCTGAATGCCGCCAACAGTATTCATCAGACTGTTTTCATCAAATCTGACGGTAACACGGTAAATCGGCATATTACCGTCAACGGACTCTTTAAGTTCTCTGATTTCATCTTCGGAAAGCCCGGGCCCGGCAGCCGCAACGGGTTTGGCAGCAGGGGCAGCAGCAGGCGGGGGAGCGGCGGGAGGCGGCGCTTTTGGAGCTGACCCCTTCTTGTGGGAGGTTCCCTCCGGCAACAACGCACGCAACTTGGCTTCAATCTGGGAAATATCCGCCTGATACACCGCACCATCCATCCGCTGTTCCAGCATGGCCTTGATAACGTCAATGGCTGAAAGCAAGGTGTCTACTACATCCTCATTGACTGCCAGCTGGTCTGAACGGATAGCGTCAAATACATCTTCCACGAGATGGGTAAAATGGGAAAGTTCCATCATTTCCACGGTCGCTGAACCACCTTTTAAGGTATGAGCCGCCCGGAAAATCTCGTCCACAGCGTCTTTATTGGCGCTCTCGTTTTCGAGTACCAGGACATTCTGTTCAAGGGTGTCCACCTGCATCTGAGCTTCGGAGAAAAAGTCCTTGAGCAGTTCCTCGTTATTGGGATCAAGATAGTCACTCATATCTATAAACTATCTACCAAAATTCGCATTAGGTCAAGAGTGTAAAACAACAGAATCTGTAAAATTCTTTCAAATTTGTACCTATTTATGCCAGCAGGCCAAACCGGTGGTTTCGAACGGAAGATTCAGCGGCAAATTCCCTAAAATAGCCGTTTTAGCAGCATATACAGCGCGGTTCCGCCAAAAATGCTGATCAGGGGGTTGCGCCGCCACAGATGAACAAGGGCCGTAAAAGCCGCCCCTGCCAGCACGGGAACCGCTTCGCGGATGTTTTCGTAGATGGGGCCTGCCAGGGAATTAAAGGCCAGTACGGTCATGGCAAGCGGCGGCACGGTTTTTTCAACAAAATTGAGGAAAGCAGCCCTGCCCCCGCTGCTTTTGCCGTCTGTTTCAGCACCGGTATCTTTCCCCCGGAACAGCAGGAACGGAAAAACCCGGCAGAAATAGATAACCAGGGCCATGACCAGCGTAAGCAGCAGGGCTTCATTAACGCCGGTTTTCATTGCGCCACGCTCCGGTCTTTTTTCCCCATGAAGGAACTCAGGGCAAGGGCAAAAGCCATTGCCGCAAGCAGGGACATACGCGAGGGCAACAGGACAACTCCCAGCACTGCCAGAACCGCCGAAATGATGAATATCCCCGGTTTACGCACTTTGTAAATCTGCTCGATCATCAGAACAATAAACAGGGCAGTCAGGGCGAACCCAATCCCCTCGACACTGAAGGGAAACAGAGAACCGGCAACCGCGCCGATAAGCGTACCGCTTATCCAGTAGCAGTGATTCAGGACTATTACATAGAACATAAACTGCGCCCGTTCAGCTTCTTCCCTTTCTTTTGCCCCGGCATCAATTTGAGGCAGCGAGGAAAGCAGGGCAAATGTTTCATCAGTGAGGCCGAATATCAGGTAATAGCGGAGCGGGCCGATATTTCTGAACCGGTTCAGCATTGAGAGGCCATAGGCCATGTGCCGGACATTCACCACAAGCTGCACCAGCGCCGCTTCCCAAAGGCTGGTTCCGGCGGCGAACAATCCCACAGCGATATACTGCCCCGCGCCGGCGTATATGATGACGCTCATTACCAGACTCAGCCACCAGGGGTATCCCGCATCCGCCATGAGAAAGCCAAAGGCAGCGCCGATAGTAAGGTAGCCCACCATAACGGGAATTGAATATTTCAGAGCCGCTGCAAAAACATGAGTCCGCGGTGAATGATTCATAGATCATTATTCCAGCAGCGATGCAACCGTCAGCTTGTCAAGGTAATCATTTACCAGGCCGGTAATGTTAACCCATACCTGATGGCTGGTACAGCCCGGCCCACGCTCGCAGTAATCAGTGTGCTTGTCGCAGAAAGTCGCCGAAAGATCCTCTCCGGCGGCATCAAGGATTTCCTTGACCGTAAGTTCATCAAGGGGGCGGGCAAAAGAAAAACCGCCCCCAGGCCCTCGGACTGAATGAACAATTCCCGCTTTTCTCAACTTAAAGAATATTTGCTCCAGAAATACGGAGGAAATATCCTCTTCCTCGGAAATGCTGCCAATAGAGACCAGATTGCCCTCTTTCCCCAGCCGCGCCATAGCCAGTGAAGCCCGCAGTGCATAACGTGCCCGTGTAGTAATTCTCATGGGAAAACCTCCTTGATGTCTCCCAGAGCCGGAAAAACTCAGCCAGAAGTTCACCGGTACATATTATTGACTAAAATTATAATATAGAACAAAGCAAATGAAAAGCTGCATTTTCGTGATTTTTTGTTAAAGCAACATACACGGCAGACCCATATATACAGAGAGCGAAATATACTATATTGGAAGGAGAGACAGCTATGGGAACAGTATTTGTGGATATTACATTGACAAATGCCTGTGATGCGAGTACGCAGGCGAAAGGGCTCCTCAAAGAACAAGATGTCCATACAGCCACCGTGCGGGCCATTGTTGATACCGGGGCATTGTCTCTGGTTATTGATGAAAAAACCCGTCAAAAGCTGGATCTGAATATTCAAGGTGAAAAAAGCGCCCGCCTTGCCAATGGACAGCGGGTAAGTTGCAAGGTAACGGAGCCAGTGGAGGTACACTGGAAAGACCGCCAAACAGCGTGTCAAGCCGTGGTTATACCCGGAGCGGAAACTATCCTGCTGGGGGCTATTCCTCTTGAGGGCATGGATCTGATGGTTAATCCTGTTACCAGGGAACTGGTTGGCATCCACGGCGATGAAGTGGAATTCATGATCCTGTAAGAACTGTAAAAATATGCAAAATACCGAAACTGAAATACCTTTTGCCCTGCCTCTTACCGGAATAGAAGAAGAAGAAGCTATTCTAAGAGTGCTTCGTTCCGGCTGGCTCACCACCGGAGCGGAGGCAATCGCCTTTGAAAAGGAATTCGCCGCTTTTTTGCAAAACCCCGGAATCCGCTGCCTTGCGGTCAATTCCGCCACGAGCGGCCTGCATCTGGCGCTGGAAGCCTGCGGCGTGGGTCCGGGCGATGTGGTTTTTGTCCCTTCGTACACATTTACCGCAACTGCCGAAGTTGTCCGCTATCTGGGGGCTGATCCGGTTTTTGTAGATGTGGCCCCCGGTACATTTCACATTGATCCCCAAGCCCTTGAAAAAGCGCTCAAACAACAACACCGGGGGAAACCCAAAGCAGTGATCCCCGTGCATTACGGCGGCCTGTCCTGCGACATGAACGCCATAATGGACATTGCCCGACGCTATGATCTCAAAGTGATCGAAGATGCTGCCCATGCTTTTCCGTCTGTTGTGGGAACTACATTCGCCGGAACCATTGGCGATGCAGGGGTTTTCTCGTTTTACGCGACAAAAACCATTACCACGGGTGAAGGGGGTATGGTGGTATGCCGGGACGAGGCAATAGCCCGCCGCATTTCAATCATGCGCTCCCACGGCATAGACCGTACGATCTGGAACCGCTATACCGATACCACAGCCTCATGGTATTACGAGGTGGTTGAAGCGGGTTACAAATACAACCTGCCGGATCTGCTGGCAGCGCTTGGCCGGGCTCAGCTTGGCCGGGCATGGGAACTGCTGGCAATGAGGCAGGCCATTGCCGCGGCCTATGACACCGCCTTTGGCACAAACGACTGTTTCCTGCTGCCGCCCACCGGCCCCGGAGATGCCCGCCACCTCTACCCCCTGCGCCTGAATCCGCAACGAATTGGCATATCCAGAGACGAATTTATTCAAAAATTAAAGGAAAACGGCATCGGCATATCAGTGCATTTCATCCCCCTGCACATCATGCCCTTTTACAAAAACCGCTACGGACTGGCCGAAAACGATTTCCCCGAAACCATAAAAAGCTACCAGCAGGAAATTTCCCTGCCCATCTGGCCGGGCATGAGCGAGGCGCAGATCAGCCGGGTCATCGCGGTTGTACAATCAATCGCCTCGGTTGCCGGGTAAAATTCACCTTCAAAACACCTGAAAATTCACCTTGACAAAATTCCGCCAGCCGGGGTATATTATATTTCATAAAATAACCCAAACAGGGAGGCCAGCGTATGGCAAAAGTAGAGTTGAAAAACATTGGCAAGGTGTATGATGGCGGCGTTCGTGCGGTAGAAAACGCCAACATCGTGGTTGAGGACAAGGAATTTGTCGTCTTGGTAGGACCGTCAGGCTGTGGAAAATCCACTACCCTTCGTATGGTCGCCGGTCTGGAGGATATCACCGAAGGTGAACTCTATATTGACGGCGAACTAATGAACGATGTTCCGCCAAAAGACAGGAATATCGCGATGGTATTCCAGAATTACGCCCTCTATCCCCACATGAGCGTCTATGAAAATATGGCGTTTGGTCTCAGGATCAAGAAAGTCCCCAAAGACGAAATTGACAAGCGGGTGCACGAGGCAGCCCGTATCCTGGACATCGAGAAATTCCTCGATCGCAAGCCCAAGGCTCTGTCCGGCGGTCAGCGGCAGCGTGTCGCGGTAGGCCGGGCCATTGTGCGTAACCCCAAGGTATTCCTCTTTGACGAGCCCCTTTCCAACCTGGACGCCAAACTCCGCGTTCAGATGCGCGCCGAACTTTCTGATCTGCACTTGCGGCTCAATGCCACTATGATCTACGTTACCCACGACCAGGTAGAAGCCATGACAATGGCCAACAAGATCGTGGTTATGAAAGACGGCTGGGTACAGCAGATTGGTTCTCCGCTGTACCTGTATAACCACCCCTGTAATAAATTCGTTGCCGGCTTTATCGGGTCGCCGCCCATGAACTTCCTTACCGTCAGGGTACGCGAAGAAGGCGGTTCCTTTATGCTGGATGAAGGTTCCTTCAAGATAAAAGCCGATCCGTCCCATGTTGAATACCTCAAAAAATATGTGGGCAAAGAAATTTTCTTCGGCATCCGGCCTGAAGATATGGTCTATGCGAAGGCAGGCACAGAGAACAGCTTCTCCGTTAAAGTAACGGTCGTTGAACCTCTGGGCGCGGATATTCACCTCTGGCTTACCACCGCCACCCAGCCGATGGTTGCCCGTACTGAGCCGCATCATACATTTAAGGTCGGCGATACAGCCAACTTCGTTCCCCGCATGGAAAAGGCCCGCTACTTCGACAAAGATAATGAGTTGGCGATTATACCGGGGCCGGACATAAACTAAACGGTAATATTGGTGATGCACAATTGAGTAGATACAGAAATGTATGTTGAAAACAAAGTGGCGAGGGGTGGCAGAGGCAAAAGGGCCGTACTTGTACGGTACTTTTGGCCTCTGGCAGGCCCCCCAATGCTTGCATTGGGCATACATTTCTGCTATTGCTTTAGTTCTGCAAGAAAAAATTCATGACAATTGACGAAAATCATCCGTTCTCTTCTTTTGGCCTGTCTGATGCCATGCTTGTTGCCATTACCCGCAAAGGCTGGACAGCCCCCAGTTCCATTCAGGCTATTGCCTTGCCCAGACTCCTTGCCGATGAAGGGCATCTGATTGTCAAGGCCCGTACCGGCACGGGAAAAACCGCCGCTTTCGGCATTCCGCTCATCGAAAAAATTACCCAGGCAAGCCATACCCCCCGCGCACTGATACTTACCCCCACGCGGGAACTGGCCCTTCAGGTTTCACGGGAAATTGGCTCCCTTGTATCGGGGTCATACCCCAGAGTAACGGCTGTGTATGGCGGCGCTTCAATCAGAAACCAGATTCTCGATCTCAGGCGGGGAACGGAAATTGTAGTGGGAACGCCGGGCCGCATTATGGACTTAATGGAACGGAAGGCGCTGGACCTTTCCGCTGTGGACTGGTTCATTCTGGATGAAGCAGATGAAATGCTGGACATGGGTTTCTTTGAGGATGTTGAAAAAATTCTCGCGGCAGTAAGGCCAGCGGACCAAGCCGAAAATTCCGGGGAAATTATGAGTGCCCGTCCTCTGCGTATTACGCTGTTTTCCGCCACCATGCCCGAAGCGATCCTCAAAGTAGTGCGCCGCCATATCGGTGAAGCGGAAATTCTTGTGGATACCGCTCCCGATGACGAAAAACCGCTGGTGGATCAGTTTTGCATGATCGTCAGACGGGAAGATAAACTGGAAGCCCTGCGGCGGATCATTGACGGGGCCGCAGAATTTTACGGGCTGATCTTCTGCGCCACCAAAGTTGAAACCGATGAACTTGCCCGCCGCCTGGTTGAAGCGGGGTATCCTGCCGAGGCGATTCACGGCGATCTGTCGCAGGAAATCCGCGAGCGTACCCTCCGGCGTTTCCGGCTGCACCGTGCCGCTGCCTCCAACATGAGCGGTGAAGCGGCGATCCTCGTTGCGACTGACGTTGCCGCGCGCGGGCTTGATATTGAAGGGCTGACCCATGTGATCAACTGGGACTTGCCCAATGACGGGGAAACATATGTTCACCGCATCGGCAGAACAGGCAGGGCCGGCCGCCGGGGTATCGCAATCAGTATCGCCCTTCCTGTATCACGGGGCCGGATACAGCATCTGTCACGCGCCATGGAACGGAGTCTTGGCAGCCCCATTCAATGGCTCAAGATTCCTCCGGTTAAATCGGTGATGAAAGCGGTACGCCGCCGTATCACTGCCGCGGTAATCGCGGCGCTGCCTGAGCCGGAAATACCGGCTTCCGCTATTACAGCTAACTCAGATTCAGGAGCCGATGCGCCAGATGCGCCCGCTATAGCAGCGGAAGTTTTGGATTCAACCGTGACAGAAACGGCAGCGGAATCTCCTGCCGCAGCGCTCGCCGCTTCAGCGGCAACTTCACCTTTTCTTTCCAAGGTATGCCGTGAGTTGATTGAGCGGCTTGGGCCGGAAGGGGCGGTTCAGGCGCTGGTCAGTTTAAGTTATGGTGAACTGCTGGACCCTGAGCGCTACGGGCCGGTAACGGAATTTTCCGAAGAAGATTTTCGGGAACCGGGCAGGGGCCGACACGAGCGCGTCCGCAATGAGCGGGGCCGTCCGGCTGAAAACCGCCGGGGAACAGGCAGCGCACAGCGAAGTCCGGCAGGCAAGCGGAATCGCGCCGGACGGGAAATGTCCCGTTGGGAAAAGGGCGGCGCACAGGATTGTACACGGGTGTATGTGGGCCTGGGGCGGCGGCACGG
Source organism: Treponema sp. (assembly GCA_031254365.1). Classification (GTDB taxonomy): domain Bacteria; phylum Spirochaetota; class Spirochaetia; order Treponematales; family Breznakiellaceae; genus WQXQ01. Next base: position 11,319 of record JAIRUN010000091.1, read on the forward strand.
CGCAGGAGCCAGGGACATAGCAGCGCTGCTGACACGAGCCGGCGGTATTCCTGGCCGCTTGGTAGATGAAATTGAAATGAAAGATTATTGTTCCTTTGCGACACTTCCTGCGGATGCCGCCAAACGCGCCTGCGCCTTTTCCCGCAACGAACCTGATGATCCGGTCATACGCCCCTCTCACCCTCCATCCTGAAAAACAAATTTTAATTTTGTTTTTGACAGAATGATGGCACCCAAGCGTTAACTATTAAAACTGGTATAAATTGTTTATAAAAATAGTCATCAATTTCCATATAAATTTATATCTTTCCGCATCGCTTTCCATTGACAAGAAACGAACAGATAGTGTATACTAAGTAAAAGCAACCAAAAAGGAGTAAGATATGGCCCAAAAAGTTAGCATGTTGAAAAAAATTGATAATAAATTAGTTGATAAATATAAAGATATGGGTATTCAACACCGTATAACTACTAATTTGGAATTTACTGTTAATATAGCCGGTACTGATTTTAATAATATTGAAGAAGCTATAGCTCATGCATATAGATGCGGATTAGCATCTCAGGACTCTGATCAACCTAAAAAAATTAAAGAAAATGGCAGTGTTGATCAAGATGAACTTTATAGAGTGCTAAGGAAAGGGCAATCTATAGCACATAAGGCTGATTTTTTGAGAGAAATAGCTAAAGAATGGTTTCCAATAGACCCACATAGTGAAAAGAAAATTAAAACGGTTCATATTGAATTAAATGAACTGGCTGATTATTTAGAAAAATAAATCTTCAACAGTGACTGACTGACATTAACACCCGACTGGGTTTTTTCGTAGCCCACCCCGCAGGGGCGAAGCGTATACAATCCTGTTA
>JAIRUN010000110.1 GCA_031254365.1 Treponema sp.
GCAATGAGCGGCCCGGAGTCAAGTTCAATGACGCTGACCTTACCGGTATTCCCTGGCGGGTAGTCATCGGCGACAAGGGCCTTGCCCAATCAAGCCCGCAGGTGGAGATCAAGCGCCGCTCTGAAAAAGAAAACCGCATGGTTGAACTGGACAAGGCCGCAGCTGATCTGGCGGAAAAAATTCTGCAGGAACTGGTATCTCAATTTACTTAGGCCGGAATTATTTCCGGTTAGCAAACCTTACCAAAAACACAATCTGTTCCGGTCAGGCACAAATCCGGCAGTTTGAAATTCAACGGCGTATTCGCTCTGGCTGGCATCTATATCGTTTATTTTTTCAACAAGTATTTTTCCTTCGGGAAGGACTTTTCGGGTACGGGGAATTTTGATGAGATCGATCAAAACGGCAATACCGGAATCATTTGGGCTGATGAAAATATACAGTTCCTTGCCGCCACGGTTAGAGACCGCGACAAGCTGCTCCCTGCGGAAATAGAGGCGGCTGGATGAGAGCCTCGCAGGGATGCGGGGATCAAGCCCTTCAATTTCAAGGCCAGCGGGACTTGCCGGATCAGCGGCGTTCATCCAGTATATGCTGTCAGGCGGGCTGGCAAAGGCGGCTTCGGCGTTTTCAAGTTCCCGAATAATTGCGGGTGACGCGAATTGCAGGGAATTGATTCCGGCGAAAAAGCGGCCTGCGATCAATTCTCCGGCAAGTTCCATGCGGCGGATGGTTGGCAAAAGCCCTGACCATGTGAAGGGCGCGGCTTCGTGTTCGAGCAAGGGGCGGCAGAGTATGCCCCAGCGGGCAAGCAGCAGGCGGACGCGATCCTTGTTGCGGCATTCTTCGTCAAGCGGATCAGACGCGGCGTTTTCCGGCTCGTCAATGGCAAGCGAAAACCATCTGCCCCGGACCGGTGCGCCTTCTTTCCAGCGATCCCGCAAGGCGCGGGGAATACGTGGAGGACGGGGGGCAAAAGCGGCTTTTCCGGTGAAAGTCTGCCCCGGCGCATTTTGTCCCAAAGATTGCCCTGCGCTTTGTTCGACGCTTTCATTATCTTTTGGCGCAAAGCCCGCTTCAATGCCCCGGCGGATTGGTTCAAGGGAATCCGATGAAATCCGTCCTGCCCATGCTTCCCGCCACAGTTCTTTAATGCAGTCTTTGGCGCTGAGGTCCTGCCGTGCCAGTTCCGCTGTATTCGCTGTTAGCATATTATCTGGCCTGGTATTAGCTATCTGCATATAAACTGCTGACGCAACGGCAACTTCTTCTTTTATTTCCCAGAAATCACGAGGCCGGTCAAAAAAACCGGAGTTTATCGCCTGGGCAAAGGCTTGCTCCTGTGTCGAGACCGGAGCCGTATGCGGACGCTTTGCATCTGATAACACAAGGTCCAGATCATCAGGGCGGCATAAGCTGATCCGTTCCTTGCCCGCTCCGTACCAGACCAGACGGCCTTCACGTATTTCGCGGTCGATAGTTTCGGGATTATAATTGCTGTCACGGGCAGTACAAAATTCCGTTTCCCAAAGTTTGGCAGGAGAAGCCCATGCAACGAGTTTTTCCAGGAGAGTTACGGAGCACGAAGCGTTATGTGAAGAAACGGCGGCGTTAGATGAAACCGCAAGCCCCTGCCTGTGGGCCAGAAAAGGAACCAGCATAACGGCGGACTGTTCCCGAATGACCGGACGCGCCTTTCTGCGGGAAAGACGCAGCAACATATCAAGATTTTCCCGGTCACAGATAAATGTGTTATCTGCAATCTCCACATCACCGGCTATTTCCTCAACTTCGACAAGGGCGTTTACCGCGTCCGCAGCATTGGCGGCGCTTGCGCCAAAAACTTCCGCAATGCGCGACAGAGAAACCGGGCCCTCGTAACGGAGCCAGGGACCAAGCAGAGTCAGAGCCTCGCGTTCCCACACCGATTCCCATTCGCGGTGAACAACTGAGGCCACGGCCGCACCCTCCCGCTTGATCATTTTCAGACGCTCATTACAATATGGGCCGCCTGTTCTTTCCGCAGAAAGTTTTTGCCGCAGATTTTCAGGCAGAGCCGCTGTCAGGATTTCCCATTCATCCAGGGGGATGGCGATCCGTTCCTTGACCCATTCGCAGAGGGAAAGATCATCCTCAGGAGCCCAGCCGGATATTTCCCTGCGAAGCCGGGCGGTAAAACCATCAACCAGTTCCCGCGTCAAGACCGGACGCAAAGCGGCATTGCCCAGGGCTTCTTCAATCACCCGGTCAGAAAGCGTTGCGGAATGTCCGCCAACCGCGCTGAGCATATCCCTTCGCTCGTCATATTCGTATATGAGGGAATTGGTTTCCTGCCGCACCATGTCCCGCGAAAAGGGGCTGGGGATGCTTGAGCGGAAAAAAGACAGGGTAACGCTTCCGTCACTAATTGCGCCTAACAATTCGCGGAAACCTTCCATATCAAACATATCGCGGAGACAGCTCCGCCATGCCTCGGCGGTAACGGGAAAACCGTCCTCGGCTGATACCGCGTCAAAAAGCCGTTTGGAACGCTGCCGCATGATCCACAATGGAGTACGTTTGCCGAAGCCCGCTTTTGGCAGGAGAAGACTCCGTTCAGCCGCTTCACGGAAATTCGCCCCAAAAACGCCGGAAGTTTCCAGCCGGTTTCTGAACAGCCGTTCCCCCCGACACAACGCGCCGGAATCTGTAGCGTTAAGCGACACAAGAGCGCGGCGGAACATTTCTTCATAAACGCCTTCTGTCATGTCAACGCGGGGAATCAGAAAAAGAAGCGCGTCATCATTGGAAAAAGATTCCACCCTGAGATTCAGCATTTCCTCCAGTTCCTGCGCAAGAGCCAGACCCAGAGGATAATTTATTTCCCCGCCCCGGAAACTGTGGATCACTACCGAAAAAAAATCACCTTGACTTTCAGGACTGTCGATAAGTTCTACTGTCATTCCGCTGCTGCCGGGCAGGGGAAGATCGCCTTGTACCGAGCGCTGGGAATCGAGAAACGCTTCAAGAGCCACTGCCGCCGCGTCAGTCCTGCCGCTGCCCTGCTCTTCCCTGCGAAGCGAGGCAAGATTCCCCGCTGCATTGTAATGATCCAGAAGCGCCAGCACGCGCCCGGTAAGCAGGGAACTGCGAAAAGCGGTATCAGCATGCCAGAAGGGCATGGCATCTGTCGCAGTATCCAGCGGCGCAACTTCCACGGACTCCGCTCCAATGCCAATGATCCGCCAGTGCCGTCCGCCAAAATGAAAACGATCCCCCATGCGGCGCTCCCAGACAAATTCTTCGTCCAGTTCTCCAATCTTTGTGCCATCAGCCAGACGCAGCGAATACTGTCCCCGGTTGGCAATGACCCCGCCGGATGAATACAGCAAAAGCAGCGCCCCCTCAAGAGCGCCAATCTCATCTGTAATTTTATCCAGCCAGATACGGGGCTTTACTTCCCGCAGCCGTGTGTTTTTTCCCAGCCCGGCCAGCATATTCACAGTTCGAATATATGAATCCCGGTTGAGAGTTTTGAACACATAGAATCTCCGCAGTAGCGTGTACAGTTCTTCAATGTTCCATGTTTTTTCAACGCAGAGGGCAAGGATGATCTGGGCCAGTATATCCAGCGGATTTTCAACAGGATGAATCTCCTCTATGTCGCGTTCATCAACAGCGCCTTTGAGCGCCACAGCAAGCAGCAAATCCATTCCGTGAAAGGGAAAGAGCCTGCCCCGGCTCACCTTGCCTACGCCGTGGCCCGATCTCCCGATCCGCTGTAATGCCTGGGCAATGCTGCCGGGACTTCCGGCCAGCACCACTTCATCAACGCTGCCGATGTCAATACCAAGTTCCAGCGAAGCAGTGGCAACTACACAGGGAAGGCTCCCCTCAGCCAACCGCCGTTCCACGCTCTGCCTGAGTTCCTTTGAAAGTGAACCGTGATGAGTGAATGCTACCGGCCCGTTAAATTTTCCGGCAGCTTCCTGATTGAGAAAAAAACAGAGCCGTTCCGCGCGGCGGCGGGAATCGGTAAAGATCAGAATCGTGGAATGTTCCGAGATTCGATTCAAAATATAATTGATGAGTCCGGTATAACGTTTTCCGTATTTGTCAATTTGTTCTATTTCATTTTCTACATCAGGATATTCAATGGAAAAATCAATTTGTTTTTCCGCCGCGGGAGCCGCGATATGAACTGTCCGGTTCTTTCCCAAAGAATCAATACCACCGATAAATTCAGCGGCAATTTCGGGACTCCGTATGGTGGCGGAAAGACTTATCCGCTGGAACTCTCCGGCAACAAGCGAGAGCCGGTCAATCTGGCATGAGAGAAACGCGCCCCGCTTGTTTCCCAGCACCGCGTGAATTTCATCCATGATAAGATACTTCACCGTTGAGAGAGCCTGCCTGCCTCTGGGGTTCAGCAGGAGTATAGCCAGACTTTCCGGGGTAAGGGCGAGGATCGAAGGAGGATGACTCAAAAAACGCCGGCGCTCTGATTGGGGTGTGTCACCGGAACGAGTCTGAACGCGGATAGCGGGGAACAAAAGCCCCGCCTGTTCAAAACAACAGCGTATCGCCGCCAATGGTTCAAGCAAATTACGCTTAATGTCCTCGTTCAGGGCCTTGAGCGGAGAAACGTAAAGCACGGTAAGCTGATCCGCCTGATACGCGACATCAGCGGCGGTATCAGAACAAAAGCGGGAAATCGCCGACAGAAACGCGGTAAGAGTTTTCCCGCTGCCTGTGGGAGCCAGCGCCAGCACATGATTCCCCTGTTCAATAAGGGGCCACGCTTCCGCCTGTACCGCCGTTGGCTCTCCGTAAGTTTCCGTAAACCACGACTGAATGAGCGGATGAAAAGATGCGGGCAAACCGGACATGATTATATGCTATCAGGTTAAGAGACTATCTGAAAGAAGGGGGGACACTTTCCAGCCAATTAACTCAGCGGATTGATGAAGAGCGCATCCAAATCAATTTCAGCGGCAGTGCAGGGAACGGTTACACCCCAGTTCTCCAGAACTTCGGGATGAATTTCGCCGAATACTCCGGCCTGTTTTCCGTTGTAATGGAGAAATCCCGCGTACTGGCGAGTGGAAGAACTTTCAAAAACCGTGTTCGGACGGACCGATCTTCCGCAATTCTACTGCGGCGCGTCAAAACTGCAAAACTTTGACGTTATCCCCACGGGCGGCTTGTGGCGAAGAAGCGGCATGGAACACCTCAAAACACTGGACAAAGAAGGCAGGCTCATCCCTTTTATCGTCAGACGGGACTTGCATTTCCTGCTGCTGCTGGCACTGGGGAAGATAACCGTATACAAACTCGTGAACGGCGAAATTGCCGTTCACCCGGACGGAACGCCTGATGTCGATGTCTATGCCAGCAATCAAATCCGGCGGGTCTATGAGAACATGGAACACATCCGCGATGTCCAGTACGCGCAGAACTATGACACGATGATCCTCTGCCATGAGGATTACGCACCGCTGGAAGTGCTGCTGACTGACACCGGCAGTCTGGGTATCCGCTCTATGACCATCGACAACCCATGTCCCTCGCTGTCGCAATCGGCTTTGTCGGTATCACCTGGTGCGCCTTCAAAATGGCCTTCGGAACCGAACAGGTCAGAAAAGCCGCTGTCGATATTATGTACAAATTTCTGCTCTTTACCTTCGTTATGTCCATTTATCCTTCAGTTACCAACGGTATTCTCGACCTCTCGCACACTATCGGTATGCACGCCGGAGGCGGATACGCGACCCTGAATGCCAGATTCTATAATTTCCGTAAAACTCAGGAAGATAAAGTTGATTTCGCCAGAAACCAACTCCAACGCCTTCTGGCCTCTGTCTCAAACCCTGAGTATATAAACGGTAAAAATGCTGTCATTACCGAAGACCTCATCAAACAGATCGTTAGCCGTTCTACTTTTTCCAAAGAAGATGAAGAACGCATGATGGCTGAACTAATGCAAAAATACAACGTTATGCCATCTGAATGATTATAACGCGATGAAAAACACAAGAATAAGAAATATGGTTATAGGAACAGCGGTAGGTGGTTTAATGGGTACAGGATATACAGCAGGATATTACGCCCTGAAGGATCATTTCAGCTCGGAGAAAATCTATAACGACCTTGACGCTGTTTCCAAAGCTGTTGACGGCAATACGCGCTGTTAGGGATTTTGTGACTTTTTCCGTGCAAAAATCATATATGCTCTGTGCTTTTTCTATAGCTGATTTTGCAATAACATCATCTACTACCAGTTCATTAGGATAACGAACATCTACCGATACCGGCATAGGTTTTCTTGCCAGACTGCGATAAATTTGCTGGAGGGCTAAAATTGGTTTTTCTGAATCGTCTCTTAAAACCACAAAAAAATCATAATCACTGCCTTCGCGGGGAGTTCCATAAGCATGGGAACCAAAAAGTATAAGTTTTTCGCAATTTTCCCCAACGGTATTGAGAATACTCTCCTTAATGGCGATGATATCATCGTTTATCATATTCGCTTCTTCAAAATATATCCTATC
>JAIRUN010000049.1 GCA_031254365.1 Treponema sp.
CCCATGATCTGCCGCTTCATGTGGGCATCGGCGTTTATTTCGCCGGTGTTGTGGCGGTAAGAGGCGACCGGCTCATGGGGGGCGAGTTTTTCAAGCCACACATCAAAATCGTGGTGAAGGCCGGATTCATCGTCATTGATAAAAACACTGGCGGTAATGTGCATGGCGTTGACGAGGCACAGGCCCTCCTGTATGCCGGATTCCCGCAGCAGGGATTCAACTTCGCCGGTGATGTTAATAAATTCCCGCGGCTTCTTCGTGTTGAACCACAGTTCCTTTGCGATCGATTTCATTCACATACCCTCCTGTATTAAAATAATTTTCTACATTCCAGATAGAATCGCTTCTCTACAGATTCCCCCATGGAAAAACTTTTTCGGGGCAGGGGGCCAGAGCGGGCCACGGTTTTGAACAGATCGCTTTTGTTCAAGGGCGGCATGAGCAGGCCCGTTGCCGGACGGGAGTTGTCTTTGACCAGACGGAATAATTCTTCTTCTCCGTGAATATAATCTATCTCAAGCCCGTTCTGTTTGACGAAATTATCCAGCAGGGGCTGAAAGCCGGCGCTTACAAAACCGTCAGCTTCAATGTGTATGACCCGGCTGCCGGGAACCGGCGGACAACAGTGTATGTCCTGCGCGGCGGACAGGAGGCCATACAGTTCCGCCGGATCGACTCCGAAAATTATCCGGTGAATGGGCTCAAAGCTGATACCCGGATCGTGGAGATTTTCCAATTCAACCAATGCCCATCGCGCGGGATGATTTTCGATTCCGGCTTCGTGTTTGTGCGCATCTTTGTATTCTTCCCAGACGGCTTTGGCTGTGGCAAGTGAATGATTACCGTCCCCCATCGCAAAAAGAAAAGAGCCGTCTGACGCGCCGCTGGCGGTTTTGGCCGCGAGTTTTTCAAGTCCCTCTACCAGCAGATTTATGTCGTTTATGGAATCGATGACCCAGCCGGTAATGGAACCTGAATTCATCATAAGACCGGCGGAATACAAAGGGGCACTTTTTTTTGCCTTTTCAGCTAACGCCGGAAGCAGAGTGTCTTTTTCATCATCGATTAAAAGGAGTATATGCGGCGTTTCAAGGGGCGCGCCGCGGCGTATTTCCATGCGGGGCGGGAGTCTTTCTTCAATAGTTTCTTCCGTGGCCCGTATCAAAGGCCGTGTTCCCGGTTTCCAGTCGTAACATTCCAGATCAACTGCCAGCACCAGACCTCTCCGCACGGAATGGTGCGGAGTTGAACGTTCAATATAAATCATGCAGGAACGGGGAGGGGAAAACACATTGCTTTTTAAATACTGTTCCATGGAATCGCGTATAGCTGCAATTCTTGATTCTCTGTTGGCTTGCGCAAGATACAGTTCCGGGAAAATAAGGTTTAAGGCCGAAGGAGCGCCGTCTGTTTTTGCTTTGACCGCTTCCCAATAATTCCGGTCCTGCGTGAACTGATCGCAGGCTATTACCGCCCATTTGGAAAGATCAATGTTGCTTTGAGGCAGGAGGATTTCAGGGATTGTTATCCCAAGCGCCGCAAGGCGGGAATTTGTTTCATTCATATTACACAACCTTTATAACCAATGTAACAGTGAAGCGTCATCTCTGTCGAGCTGACGGTTAAAGCCTATCCGCCGCTTTTTACCCGGCGCAGCCGTTCATAAAATTCTTTCCGCAGGGAAGGAGTAAGCGTATCAGCCTTGATCTTGCGGATCATTTCGGCCACATTCACCGCTGTTTCTTCCATCGCTTTTTCACCCTTTTCGCGTGAAGCCAAAGACGGACAACCCGCGATATGTTCAGGATACATGGCATACCACCAATAGCCCGTGTAACAGCCCAGGGATGATGTATCATGCAAAGGCTCAATGGGTTCCTTAAATTTTTGATATTCCATCCTGACAGTTTCCGGGGCAATAGCCATTATCATGCTGGTTTCGCTTTCATCCGCATGACCTCCCCCGGATTCCCAGGGAAAGGTATTGAGCGGTTTCCCAAGAAGATTTCCGGTATAAAGGGTATAATCAACTTCACGGTCACACTGGGACATGGCAAAGTATTGCAGAAAATTTATATTCCCTCCGTGGCCGTTCAGAACAAGGATTTTTTCAAAACCGTTAGCCGCAATTTGATCCACCAGAGTCTCCAGCATTTCCAGAAGGAGCCGCTGATTAAAATTGATGGTTCCGGTAAAACAGGCGGCTTCGTGAAGCTGACCAAACCAGTAGGGAGGAAATACCACGCAGGGTTCCTTTTCCGCCGCCCTGACCGCAATGGCATGAGCTATAAGTCCGTCAGTGCCAAAGGGCAGGTGCTCGCCATGACGCTCAAGTGAGCCTATGGGAAGTATACAGAGTTTTTCTTTACTGGCCAGAGCCTTAAAATCGGTAGGGGTCAAATATTCCCAACGTATCTGCATAAAACCTCCGTTATGAAAGTATACAACACTGTGATTATACCGGATACTCCCATGCTGTTTCGTTGTGGTCTTTCAGGATATACACCGGCCCGTCAGTGGTCATTTTTTCTCCGGCGATTATGTCATCATGCAGCCTGATTTTTCCGCCACCGCCGGGAATATCCAGCGCATACGCGGGCAGTCCCAAACCGGAGATCAACGACCTGAGTTTCCGGTAAATGGCAAGCCCCTGTTTGAGGGGAACCCGAAAATGGGCGGTTCCCGGCGCAAGGTCAAGTTGAAAAAGATAGTAGGGGCTCAAACCCGTATCAAGACACGCGTGAAACAATTCCGCCAGCAGCGCCGGATCATCGTTGATCCCTTTTAACAAGACCGTTTGCACATGCACGGGAATTCCCGCGTCAACGCAGGAAGCAAGAACAGCGCGGCTGTGTTCCGCCAGCTCCCGGCTGTGGTTGATGTGAACCGACAGGCGCAGCGGACGGAACTGCCGCAGCAGGGTGGTTGTTTCGCTGTCCATGCGGAAAGGATCGGTAACGGGAATCCTGCTGCATACACGGAGCAATAGTCCGGGCCGCGTCTGCCGTAGCGAGCGGAACAGTTCCGTTAAGCGATCATTATCCGCGGTCAGGGGATCGCCGCCTGAAACCAGTATTTCCCGTATTTCAGGATGAATCGCAAGATACGCAAGCGCGGGCTTTAGTTCTTCCGCGCTGATAAACGGCAGAGTGGCGCAAAGCCAGACCCGGCGGAAACAGTGGCGGCAGTAACCGGCGCATGAGCCCCCGGCAAGGAGCAGCGCCCGATCCCGATACTGATGAATCAGCCGGGGCGCGGCGCGGTAGCGGCTTTCTCCCAACGGATCGTCCAGCGCGAAGGGATCGATCTGTTCTTCGCGGGGATCGGGAAAAAATTGCCGCCGTATGGGATCATCCTGCTGAGGCCGGGCAAGGGCGGCAAAATGCGGCGTTACCGCGAAAGGGAGCATACTGGGTCCCTGTATTTTCGCAATGTACTTTTTTTCTTCAAGGCTTACTGACGCTGCCAGCGCGGGCGGAAGTTCATCTATCGAAGTTATCATTGGATGATGATACCCTAAAACCGCGAAAAGTGCAGACAGACCCCATTCAATATAAAGCGTTCTCTATTAATGACACGCGCAGCCGCCTCCCTGTCGACGTACCACCGCTTTTACGTCAGAAATTCACTAAAATCAATATTCTTATAAAACTTATTTAAATTCTGTGAAATTTTTGAAACATTTTCCCCTATATTTGCCAATAATGTCAATAAGGCATTTATCGTTTCAATTTCATACCTTAATTCTACAGCACTTTCTTGTTTTTTCAAGTGGTTTTTATGTATACTTTTTCACACAGTGCTTGCGGTGGTATTTTGCGTAGCCCGATCCGCCGTAAGGCGGCGAAGCGTTTACAATCCTGTTATGCGAAGTACCACCCGTACATTATATTTCAATATTATATTAGGCAGATTCCTTGCAAGATACCATCATAAAAAATCATTAAAAAACGGTATTTTTCTAGTCTATAAAAAGTCAAAAACATCCCTCTTTGTAAATCTATCCCTTCAATATAAAAAAGTGGGCGTCCAAATAAACCTTGTGAAGCATTGATTGTTAATGGTT
>JAIRUN010000088.1 GCA_031254365.1 Treponema sp.
GTCATTTCAGCGGAAGCCCGATGAGGCCGGCCCTCAACTATGGCTTCGGCCATGTCGGTAATTCCCAGTCCCCTTGAATTTTTGGGATAATTTTTGATAAGGGGAATCTCTGACCAGGCGCTTTCCATAAAGCGGCTGACAAAAACAGGGCCGCCAAAGGTATTGGGATCGGGAACGCGCAGGCTGCCTTCGCTTCCGTAAATTTCTATCCAGGGCAGGGTGTGGGAATACACATCAAAAGAAGTGATTATTGTTCCCACCGCTCCATTGGCAAATTCCATGACACCGGCAATGTGTGTCGGTATGTCTACGTTAATCACTTTGCCGTTTAACGGTTCGCTGGTAATGGTACGGGTGTCAAAACTTTTTTTTGTCGCGCCTGACACACGGGCTATGGGCCCCAAGAGGCTCACCAGAGCGGTAAGGTAATACGGCCCCATGTCAAACATTGGGCCGCCGCCTGATTTGTAATAAAATTCGGGGCCGGGATGCCAGTGTTCATGACCGTGGCATACCATGAATGCCGTTGCCGCCACAGGACGGCCAATCCAGCCATCGTCGATCAGTTTGCGGCAGGTCTGAATCCCCGCGCCCATAAACGTATCAGGAGCGCCGCCCACCCGCAATTTTTTTTCAGCGGCGATTTTCAGCACTTCCTGGGCTTCTTCACGCTTGCCGCAGAGGGGCTTTTCATCATAAATATGCTTGCCCGCCTTTACCGCTGACAGGGCAACCCCGTAATGATTATAGGGTTCTGTAATATTAAGAATAATATCAACATCAGAACTGTTAATAAGATCATCAGTTTTTTTAATATACGGAATTTTGTATTCCGCGGACGCCTTCTCTGCCCGTTCGGGAATCAGATCAGTTAAAGCCGTAACCTTTACCCGCTTACCGAACATTCCAGTCAGGTTGGCAAGGTATATCCCGCTGATATTTCCGCATCCGACAATGCCGATACGCTTTTCGTTCATATTATTCTCCCTAATACATTTTAACTGAACTTTTCCAGTCTTCAGCTTTTAGACCTTTTTCACGGGCAATTCTTTTTCCCTCAGCAGCCCAAAAAAGTCCGCGCTTCATAAGTTCCCATGCTTCGGGAATATTGAACACATCATCATGATGACCCAGCGCGTTATAAAAAACACGACCATAACCCCATTTTCTGGTCCATACCTGCGGCACATCCGCTTCGCCATTGGCGGAGTGATACCAGCGAACAGTGGGGAACCTTGTGGTTGCCAGCACTTCATTGGCCGGATCAACATGAAGGTAATATTGTTCAGAAGAAACATTGAAGTCGTTAATGCCTTCGGTAAGAGGATTTGAATTACTTTTGATGTTTACCCGGTATGGAGTGCCATCGCCGCCGGGATGTGATACCCAATTCGCCCCGGTAAGGAATTGATATTCCACATTGTTTCTGAAAGCATCGCACATACCGCCGTGACAGCCCGCTACGCCAAGTCCGCCGCCAACTGCTTCAAGAAGCGGCTCAAAAAAACCGTAACCAAGCGGGTCTTTACACATGGTCCAAACCGGAATAAACAGATCAAGTTCATCAAGTCTTTTCTGATCCTTGACAACTTCAAGATTTTCCTCAATAGCAACTTCAAAACCTTCGCTTTCAAGGAATTTTTTAAAACGCGCTGAAACCAATTTTGGCTCATGGCCGTCCCAGCCGCCGCACAGAATCAAAACTTTACCCGCCATGTTTTCCTCCGTGGATATAGTAGCATGAAAAGGATGAGCTTTACAGTGCCCGTAACAGAACCTGCCTGCGATACGCGGATTGACAGATCATTCAGGCAGCCCTTACTATTATATATGAACAAAATATTTATGTGTCTGATTACAGTGGCATTATTGGCGGCGGCTTGCGGTACTGCCGATCACAGTTCCGGCGATTACGTTCTGGTGATACCCCCTCCTGCGGATGTGGTTCGCGCATCCCTTCCTTTTTCGCGCGGGGTGAATTTTTCGGGATGGCTTGACGCATCTTCTCCGCGCGCAATACCTTTTACCAAATATTCGGAACAGGATTTCAAAGATGTCAAAAGTATTGGCGTTGATGTTATTCGCCTGCCTCTCTACCTGCACAACATGACCGGCGGCGCTCCCAATTATAACCTTGATCCGCTTTTCCTGAAATTTATGGATCAGGCTGTTGACTGGGCGGAGCAGTACGAAATATATCTGATTTTGGATAATCATTCATTTGATCCGGTAGCTCCTACTCAACCCGATATAGACAAAATATTAATCCCTGTATGGACGCAGCTTGCCGGGCGTTACAAAGATCGAAGCGATTATATACTGTATGAAATTCTCAATGAGCCGCACGATATTGACGCTCAACTCTGGGCTGATATTCAGGGCAGGGTTATTGCCGCCATCCGTGCCGTTGATACCAGACACAGTATTATCGTTGGGGGAATTTGGTATAACTCCATAGATGCGCTATCCAATCTGCCAACCTATTCGTATGACAATATAATATACACATTCCATTTTTATGATCCGTATCTGTTTACCCATCAGGGTGAAACATGGGGCTCCCCGCCCAATTTAAATACGCTTAAGGGCCTGCCCTTCCCTTCAGACGCTCACGCTATGCCGCAAGTTCCGGCAAATCTAAGGGGAACTTGGGTAGAAAATTCCATGCGGCAATCGTATAAGCAGGATGCGACGATTCAGGCGCTGGCAAAGCAGCTTGATAAGACCGTAAAATTTTCACGGGAACGCGGGGACCTTCCGCTCTTTTGCGGTGAATTCGGCGTATTTATGCCCAACAGTCTGCATGAGGACCGGGTGCGCTGGTATCAGGTGGCGACCAAACTTCTTGATGACCGGGGCATTGCCCGTACAAGCTGGGATTATTTTGGCGGATTTGGAATTTTCAAAACAGACAGGGGCGGCCCTTTTAACAGTAGTCTTGATATTGAAATAGTTACGGCTATGGGTTTTTCTCCGCCTCCGTATATGCCTGAAGAAAAACTCCGCGAAGCCTTTACGGTATTTGACAATTACCCTGCCCCCCTGATGGATTTTACGCACTATGGCTGCGAAGTTGATCTGTATCATCAAAATGGGGAAAAATATGCAATAAATTGGAAAAATGCCAATCAATACGGGGCCTTTCATTTTAATTTCAGACGGGGAGTTGATTGGGAATATTTGCAGTCAGACGGCTATGCAATAACCTTTACCGCAAAAGCGGATAAACCCGCGCACTTTCAAGTGCGGTTTATTGACCGTGAAGATGCGGACACCCTTCCCTGGCGAATTTTCGCGCCTGTAGATATTGAAGCGGATGGACAGTGGCACACCATCCGGATTCCGCTGTCATCAATGCGGGAACACGGCGCATGGATCAACGCGACCGAACAGTGGCTCAGTCCTCAAGGAGAATTTTCATGGGACAAGGTTGCCACTCTTGCCTTTGTAGCCGAAGATCATGATCTCCACGGAATTACCGTCCTGTTCGACACCATTAAGCTGGAGCCGTAGCGGAAACAACCAAAGAGCGAGACAAATGGTTGTACCCGCTTCGCCCCGCAAAAATGAACTTTTGGCGGTTTTTGGCAAACTGACCGCAGGTACTCAAGCGTTTTCTCTGGAAATAGCGCAAAATCTGCTGAAAATGCAGAAAAATCGAAATGAAATGCCCTAAAGTCTCACGCTAACCAGGCCGATATTAAAGAAACCGGGAGGGGCAACCTCTCAAATCAGACGGTGCGCAGCGGGCTTTGGCCCAGACGTCCAGGCGCATCGTCTTTTTTTTCTCCGGTTGAAATAGTCACATTTTCCCGGTTGAAATAGTATACTTGATGTATGGGAAACTACCTTGCGCGTTTTACCGATACGGCGCTGCAGAACCGGTTCCCCGTAAAAATCGACCAGCATAACCTAATGCCAAACCCAACAAAAATGTATGCCTGAAAAAATTATTTGGGGGCCTGACTGAGGGGAGCCCGGCGCTCGCGGCAGTGGCAAAAATCTGGATGAATCTGCCTGCGGAGCCTCGTCTGGCCCTTCCCCTCCAACCGGGTATGTGTATTAGGTAGTCTCCTCCGGCAGAGAACTCCAGACAATTCTTGCCACTGCCGCTAGCGCCGGGCTCCCCTCAGTCGGCCCAAAAAAGGTGTCAGTCACCTTTTTATTGTCAGGCAAGAAGATATGTTAACCATGTTTTAAAAAGGTGACTGACACCTTTTATTGCACAACCAACAGGGTTTTGCTAAACTAAAATCAGCCTGATTAAGAGGAGAATATGTCATGAAACGATCATTCATTTTTGTAAGTGCCCTGCTGCTTGCGCTGGCCCTGTTAAGCTGCCCTTCGGAAAAGATTACTGAAGAGGAATAAGAGGAGACTTTCACGCTTGACCAGCGGCTTGTTGGCGGTATGTGGTTGGTTTTTGATATAGACGACACTTCAGATACCACAACGCTTGATTATCCCAATCTGATGAAAATTCCCGATATAGACCACGGGAAGCCTGATGATCGTCATTATTACAGATTCTCTTATAGAACAGAGGATTCAGTTGGGCTGATCGATACCAATTTTGCTCCATACTCTTACCTGTCTACAGGAGGAGTACGCTCAGAAAATGGCATAGTTTATATTGGTCAAAACAAATGGATGGAATATGAGTTCCACGACCAGTTTCCTTTTCCTGATTCAATACCAGATTTGAATAAATTTTCTGATCTCATATCCTTGAATAAGAAAGCCGCCGCGGGTGATCTTATCACCTACCGCTTATATAACCGAGAAGATGGTACTTTGTATGACGATGGCCGCCCATTTTATAAATGGCTGTTAATACGGTTCAAGGAACGATGACTTGCGTTACGCCGTGATCCTCACACTTCTCTTGTCCGCACATCTATAGTGGTAATGCCGGTCTGTATATCCAGTTCAACCCGCAACACCTGACAATGCAGTACCTTCATAAAATCCCGTTTCCCCCGCGGCTCCTTTTCATCGTTTATCATGGCAATGTATTCACCGGTATCACCTATTGATACCATTTTCGCAGAAATGTATGCCGAAAAGAAAATACTAAAAGAAACCCGCAAATTCTTTCGAATAAAACCCGGCGGGGGCGGCTCGCGGCAGTGGCAAAAATCTGGATGAGTCTGCCTGCGGAGCCTCGTCCGGCCTTTCCCCTGCAACCGGGTATGTGTCTTGGGTAGTCTCCTCCGGCAGAGAACTCCAGATAATTCTTGCCACTGCCGCGAGCCGCCCCCGCCGACAGGTTTTTTCGGTTCATTGCGGGCCTTATATTATTTCCGGCATACATTTCTGCTGTCAAAAAAGGTGACTGACACCATTCTGAGGGCAGCCCGGCGGGGCCGCTAGCGGAGCGGCAAATATATTTGGAATTCTCCGCCGGAGCAGACTACGGAGTAACAGCGAGAATGGGTACAATAAAAGCCTGACCACTTAATAAAATGATAACGTGATAGTAACAATAATGTTCTCTGTATTAAGTGGTCAGGTGGCTGCGCAGGCGGGCTCCACAGGCATATTTGCCGCTCCGCTAGCGGCCCCGCCGGGCTTCCCTCAAGCGGAGTATGCCACATTAGGCAAAAAACTAAATGCTGTTGCTCCGGTCGCAGAATAGCTCCGGCAGGCGGTATACATCCTCCACGCCGTCAACGAGGATGCCGCCCATGCCA
>JAIRUN010000152.1 GCA_031254365.1 Treponema sp.
TTCCCGGGGGGTAGATTCCTCCATGCAGGAAGAATTCTTTTCTCAGGTAAGCGCCTCTGCGATCAACCTTGGCAGGAAGTACCATTTTGATGAAACTCACGCCCGCCATGTGGCAAGCCTCTGCCTTGTCCTCTTTGACGCGCTTACCAAGGAACACGGCATGAGCCGCCGTGAAAGGATGATGCTTGAAATATCGGCCCTGGTTCATGATGTTGGAACCTATGTCAAATCTTCAGGCCATCAGCTGCATGGCCAATACATCGTGGCGAATTCGGAAATCTTCGGCATAAAGCCTGATGAACTCAACATCATTGCAAACGTGGTGCGCTACCACCGGGGGCCTGAGCCTTCTTCTGCGGACATTTCGTATATCTCCCTTCAGCGTGAAGAACGCATCCTGGTGCTGAAAAGGGCTTCCCTGCTCAGGGTGGCCGATTCCCTTGACCGGGGACATTCCCGCCGTATCCTGAACGTGGTCGTGGAACGGAAAAGCGAATCCCTGGTGCTGCGTACTTCGGGAAACCAGGACCTTTCGCTGGAACACATAGGCCTTGAAGAAAAAGCCGACTTGTTTCAGGAAGTATTCGGGTATAAAATCATACTGAGCTAAAGGAATATTATGGAAACAAATAATTCAGATACAGCATTGCCGTTTTTTAACCGCGATATTTCCTGGATAGATTTTAACGAGCGCGTTCTGGAAGAAGGGCTGCGTAAAGATTTGCCCCTGCTTGAACGGTTTCGCTTTTTGTCAATTGTCGCTTCCAATTTTGATGAATTTTTTATGGTGCGGGTGGCGGCGATCAAGGCGATTCCGCCCGCGGCCCCTCTCGAAGACCCATCGGGCCTGAGTCCGGCAGAGCAGCTTAAAGGAATTAGTGAAAAAGCCCACTCGATTATCCGCCGCCTCTATGATTGTATGATGGGGGAAATTTTCCCCGGACTTGCCAAAAAGGGGCTGGTATTCCTGCGCCCGGATTCATATACCCTGCCTCAAATGGATTATCTTGAATCATTTTTTATCGGGCAGATATATCCGGTTCTCACGCCGCTGCGTATTGAAGAAGAACAAGCCCTGCCTTTTTTTGAAAGCCGGTCCATAAACGCCGCTTTTTTGATCGTTCCCGAAAACGCGGAAGGCGGCGCGGCGGAACACATTGTTATAGTGCCGCTGCCCAGGTCTATGAGCCGGATCATCTGGCTGCCTGAGGCATCGCCGCATGCAAACAGCCAGGAGGGAAACGAGCGGCATCAATGGGCGCTGCTGGATGATGTGCTGCTCACCTGGGGGAACTATCTTTTTCCCGGTTTCAGGATCAGGGAGAGTATGCTGTTCAAGGTAAACCGTGACGCGGATTTTTCCGTTGATGAACGGCGGGACGAAGATTTTATTGTCGCAATGGAAGAGGTTCTGGAAAACAGGGAAAAATCAGAGCCTGTGCGCATGGTCTATTCGCCGGGCAGCGTCAGGCTGCGGGATGAACTGGCGAAACGGTTTTCCATTGGTACTGATGATCTGTATGAAGTTGAAGGCCCCTTCAATCCCGGCGACCTGTTGGAATTGACCAGTGTCGCTGGTTTTGAGAATTTGCAGGAACCGGCATGGAAGATTCATCCTGCCCCCGGCTTGAACGAAGATACGCCGGTTTGGGACTGGATCAGTCAGGGAGATGTTATGCTTCATCTGCCCTATCAGTCATTTGATCCGGTGATCCGCTTTTTTCAGGAGGCCGCTTCTGATCCGGCGGTAATCTCTATCAAAACTGCGCTGTACCGTACCGGAGGAAGTTCGTCCGGGGTTTCTCCGGTAGTGCGGGCGCTGGAACAGGCCGCCCTAAATGGCAAGCAGGTTACCGCGCTGGTGGAACTGAAAGCCCGCTTTGACGAAGAGCGTAATATTTCATGGGCAAACCGGCTTGAAAAGGCAGGGGTAATTGTGGTGTACGGCCTTTCACGGCTTAAGGTTCACGCGAAAATTACCATGGTGCTGCGCCGCGAGCATGACCGGATAAAGCGTTATGTGCATCTTTCTACGGGAAATTACAACGAAAAGACCGCCAGATTCTATGAGGACTTTTGCCTCTTTACCTGCCGGGAAGAAATCGCGTATGATGCGGGGCTGCTCTTTAACATGATCACCGGCTATTCGCTGATACAGACCATGCGGCATCTTGTGATCGCCCCTGCCGGACTTAAGCCCCGGCTGCTGGAACTTATCGAGCGGGAAACCAAACGCTCGGATCAGAAATACCCCGGCAAGATCATGGTAAAATGTAATTCCATTACCGATACGGATATTGTTGCAGCCCTGTACCGGGCTTCGTGCGCGGGGGTAAAGGTGCTGGTCTGCGTGCGGGGAATCTGTACGCTGATACCCGGCGTTCACGGTCTCTCCGAAAATATTCAAGTGATCAGCGTTATTGATCATTATCTGGAACATTCGCGGATGTATTATTTTGCCAATGGCGGAGCCGAGGAGCTGTACCTCTCCAGCGCGGACTTGATGCACCGCAATCTTGAGCGCCGGGTGGAACTGATGTTTCCGGTTCTGGACGGAAAGCTCCGCTCTGAATTCCGCGATATGCTCAGCGCGTATTTCCATGATAACTGTCAGGCGCGCTCGCTTGACTCTAAGGGAACCTGGACGCGGCTGTGTCCCGCCGGGGGAGAACAGCCTTTCCGCGTTCAGAAAGATATGCTTTCCCGCGCCGCCGGGGAATCGAAAAACCTCTGGCCGGTAAAGCAGGAATTCATTGTCCGCCGCAGCCCGCCGAATCAGGATTGATTTATCTACCGGCATAGACGAACCGGGAAAAAATCCGTATGCTGTTTATATGATCGGTTTTCTTATAAGAAAGACTTTTTATGATCTGTGGGATAATATGTTCCGCATTGTTCTGCTCAATTTGGGTTTTCTCGCTTCCCTTGCGATACCGCTGCTGCTTCCCGGTGTTATTCTCAAAAATCTTCC
>JAIRUN010000095.1 GCA_031254365.1 Treponema sp.
CTGTGGGCCTGATGATCGTCCCCGTATTGTGTTTCGTTTTTTTTCTGACCAAGATAGACCCGTTCAGGCGGTGAACCAAAACAGATCAGCGCGGTATCTCCCTCAAACGTAAGAATCGCTCCTCCGGCTTTCTTGAAAACCTTTGAAACGCTGCGGCGGAATTCGGCGGCGGAGAGAGCCGATTTTACCGGCCGCTCCCGATCCTCCTGCCTGAACTGATTTGTATTTTTTATGGCGATTATGGCCGCCCGCGCGATAATGGTTTCAGACAGGGGCGGCTTACCGGCTCTGATAAGCTGTTTGAGGCAGTCCTTGTTCACCACCGGGCCATAGACCGATTTGAACTTTTGCGCGCTGCGGCGTATTATCAAAGACTTGGTTAAAAAAATCACCAGTGTTCCCAAAAGGCAGGATGCGGCGGGTATCTGCGGATCAATCCAGTACGATGTAATAATAAAACTCCAGCCAAAACCGGCAGTGCATAGCAGGCTTGCGGCAAGACCGCAGATCAGCAGCACAGCGGGCCGCAATGTGTGGATACAGACAAGAATGACAAATACCGCAATAAGCGAAAAAAGCAGAATATAGCGGCTCTGCCCCGGCTTGATACCGCGTCCGGTCAGCAGGGCATTGGCAAGCAGGGCGGATGATTCGGGTATGCTTGCGCCGGTATTGGCGGACAGAACAGGCCCCATAATACAAAAGGCCGAACCCACAGCGTCCGACAATCCTGAACGGAGTTCTATCAATTTCCGGTGCTGTTCCCGCATGGCAACAAAGGCGCGGATCATTTCATCGCGGAAATTTTGCAGCTTGGCGATACCCGCGCTATTAAGATTTTCAGTGGCGATTATTTCTTCATAACCGTTCACCAGAGTCATTTCAGCCGGGCCATAGAGAAATTCATCCAGGCTGTTGATGTAATCAGCGCGGGCAGCGATCCATGCGGCGCAGTTCTCAGGCGAAGGTGTTCTCAGCAGGTTTTCCCTCAAACTGAACGCATAATCGCAGAGAATGAGCGGTATCCGTTCCGGCAGGGTCTTGGAATAAACCCCCAAAGCCTCCGCGTCTTTCAGGAGCCGACGCATAACCCGGTCAGCTTCTTCATATTCACGAAAATACCCCGTGGCCAGTGAACGGAAACCTTCAGCTTTCCGTGGCCTTTCAATCAGAATATTGCCCTTGTTGTCCAGAGGGAACCGGAATGGCTCCGCTCCCTTTCTCTTGATTACCAGAACCTGCCCGCTTTCGGTATATTCCATGACCGCTTCTTCCCGGCGCGAACTGAGGCCCCGGAAAACAATATGCTCAATATGCGCGACATGATTATTTTCATCAGGTGTTTCAGCGCTGATTTCAGCGCCGCGTATCAAAAGCGGGGCAATACGCCTGAATTTTCCATCACTGTCCATGACTGGCCGGGAATACCACCGGCTGGCGGTGGCAGCTTCATCGCTGATCTCGCTGCCGGTTTCAGCGGTGATTTCCGAGCGGAGATCCATAGCTGTCAGCACGGAGCCAAAAACTTCCGAGGCCCGTGCCACCATATCCGAACCGGCTTCTTCATGCGGGGCAAGGGCGGAGCGCAGCCGGTCTCTGCCCCGTTCCGCCAGTTCGACCAGATTTTCCACATAAAGGGCGGATTCCTGGGGAGCTACAGACCCGACCCGTATAGCTTCAAAAAGATTACGGATATTTCTCCCCAGCACCGTGTATTCATCGCTAATCCGCCGCCGTATATCTTCATCACTCTCCACCCGTACCAATTCCGATCCCAGCACCGGAACCTCTATAAGCAGATCAGAAGCCTCCAATTCGCTCAGGGTTATGAGTACCGTAAAAACTTCACCTGGTTCAACAATTTCATCAGTGTCAATAAGCAGAATATTTCCGGAAACCGGCGGGGCCGGACGCAATTTGAGCAAAAAGTCATATACCGGTCCCAGCCGCGGCCCGGCAAGCAGGTAATTCAGGCCCAAAGCCACCCCCGCCGCCACACACAAGCCGGAGAAAAGTATCAGCAGGGACCGTTTTCCGGAAATGAATGCAGACATCTGTTATCCATTAAACGAAAGATCGTAAAGCCGCCACAGAATGGACATAATCTTTTCGCTATAGGCCAGGTCTGCCGCCCATTTCCCCGAAAGATCATGTATGGTGGGGGCGGAACCGTAGCGAACCCAGCGATAGCGGGGATCAACCACTGCCTGATTGAGCGGTTCCTCGCTGGCATAAGCCTTCAAATGCTGAATATGGGCGCGCACCCCGGTTCGGGGATCGGGAAAAGCCGCCCCGCGCTGTCCCGGCCCAATTGCCCCAAGACCGCAGAAATTGTTCATTTCCGGGGTTACCAGTCCCCCATAACCGAGAAACCCCGTTTCCAGACACATCTGGGCAAAGGCAATGTCGTGGTTTACACCCTCGGCATCGGCTTCTTCCAAATAAAAAACCGCCAATTCCTGTATAAAACTCCGGTCAACCTCAGGGTTGTGCCGTGCCAGAAAAATGACCAGTTTTTCCGTTGATACTTTTCCCGTTCCCATAATAAATTCAGGGGACTGGGGCCGGAGCGGAGCCTCCGCCGGAGGATCAGGCTGAACAGAAATCTCCGGGACTGTTTTCGCAACACCCGGATCGGGCCGCTCTGCCGGAACGCTTTTGCAGGAAAACAGCAGTAAAGCGGTTCCAATAATCACTAATATCGAAGAATAAAAACTTTTACCCATATTTACTAATATCGGGGTATGCATAACCGAAATAAAGCAATATACTGATGATTATGAAATATATTAGAAAAGTACCTTTTGCGGCCCTTTTTCTGTGTGTGCTGGTCCTCGGAGCCTGTAATCGAGGCGAAAAAGCGGCCTCTCCGCCCCTGGACGGCGATGTCTTTGGCAAAGATGCCAGTTATGCGCTTGGCATGAGCCTCGGCAGCGATCTGAAAGTCAATAATATCCTGTTCGACATGGATGAATTCATTCAGGGTTTCAAACAGGCAAGCGCCGGTGAAAAAACCCGGTTCGATACCGGGGAAGCGGAAATGATAATACAAGCGGCATATTCAGCCATGATGGATAAACAATATGAAAAAAACCGCCAGGCCGGGATTGATTTCATGGTAGAAAACAGCAGAAAACCCGGCATTATCACAACCAGCAGCGGCCTGCAATATGAAATAATCAGCGAGGGAACCGGGGCCAAGCCCACTGCCGATGATGTAGTGCGGGTCAATTACGAAGGTACGCTGACCGATGGAACAGTGTTTGACAGCTCTTATCAACGCGGTCAACCGGCGGAATTCCCCCTGAGCCACGTTATATCCGGCTGGACCGAGGGTATTCAACTGATGAGAGTAGGAAGCGTATACCGCTTCTATATTCCTTCGGACTTAGCCTATGGGTCCCGTGGAGCCGGTCAGATGATCCCCCCTCACGCGCCATTGATTTTTGAGGTTGAACTTCTCTCGATCCTGGATTATTAAGGAGCATTTTATGAAAAAAACAATTATTTCGCTGTGCCTGCTTGTCTCTGCTCTTGTCGGCTTGTCGTCAACCGTATATGCCAGGGGCATTCGGGAAGATATCGATTATGCTGAAGAAAAATCAAGAATTGGCTATGCGCTGGGGATGATCATAGGCGCGGATTTGGAGTCCTCCGGCCTGGAGGTAAATTATGCCTCCTTTACCGAGGGCTTGAGAGCCGCTATGGAACAGGAGCCGGTCAGATTCAGCCAGGAAGAGGCTATGTATATCGTGCAAAATGCTTTTGAGGCTGCTATGGAACGGCGCGCGGAACAAAACCGTGCCGATGAAG
Source organism: Treponema sp. (assembly GCA_031254365.1). Taxonomy (GTDB): domain Bacteria; phylum Spirochaetota; class Spirochaetia; order Treponematales; family Breznakiellaceae; genus WQXQ01. The sequence goes on from JAIRUN010000095.1 coordinate 3,814, forward strand.
CCGAATTTCTGGCAAAAAACAGAATGCGGCCCGAAGTGTATATAACTCCCAGCGGCCTGCAATATGAAATTCTGGAAGAGGGCGAGGGAGCAAAACCGCTGGGCACTGATGTCGTGCGGGTGCATTATGAAGGAAGCCTCGTTGACGGTACTATATTTGACAATTCCCATGAACGGGGCGAACCTGAAATCGTCCCCCTGCACGGCGTTATACCCGGCTGGGCTGAGGGTCTGCAACTGATGAATGAAGGAAGCATATACCGGCTCTATATTCCATCCTATCTGGCCTATGGAGAACAGGGAGCTGGTCCGGTCATTCCTCCCAGCTCAACCCTGATCTTTGTCGTGGAATTGCTGGAAATAGTCGAATCTTCAGCCGGAGATTATTAGAGCTACCGTCTGTTCAATCTCTCTATTACCGGCCCCAGTGTCCTGAGCCGCACTACTTTTCCGCCGCCCAATTCACTGAAAGCCCGGTAGCGCTCGCCGTCATCGGAAAAAGGGCTGTCCTTCTCGCCGGGAAAGGGGGCGTAACGCTTCTGTGTCCATCTGTGGCCGGGATCACCGAGAGAGAGTGTTGTCCGGGCCGGATCAAAATACACAAAAGATTCATGTACGCCCCGTTCATCCAGCGGCGCTTCATCGGTGCATTGCAGATAACGGATGATCCCGTTTGAAAAATCAATTGACTGAATGATCGCCGAGTGCGCCATTCCGCCGTCAGAACCCCGAAAGAGAATAATATCCGCCGGGCGGAGATTGCGTATTTGATCGTTTACCGTAACAAGCACTGAACTGTTTGAATTAAAAAACGATGTCCCCACATACCAGGCGGGATCGGCCCCCCGCAGTACGCCCAATGTTCGGCTCAGGGTTCTGCCCAGATCAAGGCCGCCCTGCGTCCCGATATATGAAAGTATATGCCATACAAAACCCGAACAGTCCATTCCCGCAAGCCCGACACAGTATAAATAATTGTAAACATCGGATTCCTCGATACCCTGACCGGAAACCAGCACATAGGGCCGGTGGGGTAGCCCCCGGTAGGAACCTGCTTTCATGCGGGCAAGATCAAACAGTTCGCGGGAACTGTGCCAGCTCTGCCGGGAAATATCAAAAATAATCACCTGTTCCCACCCGTCAGAAAGCGTATTGGCATATTCGGCAAAAGCCTCAGAGTCGATAATACCTTCGATAGCCGGCCAGAGCATGGCGGGATTCCCCTTGCCGCCGCCAAGAAATTCCCAACTGGTGTCGCTTAACAACTCGCGCTCGTAATTTTCAGCAAAGGGCATACGGATATTTATCACCTTGCCGCCGATGATCCGCGTTTTGAAGCAGAGCCTGAAGGCTTCTTCTATTACCCGCTCAATCCCGTTTCCCCAGATTCGGGCAGGATCGGAAAAAGCGGCAAGCGGATCGCTTTCCGAAGCGGAAAGGGGAGAGCCTGTCAGCAGAGCGAAAATAACAACTAACGGCGCAAATAAACGCGAATGGTTCAGTATTTTATACCTGTCCTTTGGCCCTTTCACGGTATGCCCTGAGCGTCTCTTGCTCAATGTCTTTGAAATACCGGGCCGTCCGCACCTGTAACTCATCGGTGGCGTCCTCATCGCAGACAATAATGGCGCGGGGGTGCGTTTGCAGACAGGAAAGTGTCCACATATGGTTAATGCCCTCCTCCACCACCGCATGCAGGGCGCGGGCCTTATGCCGTCCGCTGACGATGATCAGCACCTCGCGGGCATCCATCACGGTTCCGACTCCTACGGTAAGGGCGGTTGCCGGAACTTTTGAAATATCGCCGTCAAAGAAGCGGGCATTGGCGGCTCTTGTTTCCTGGGTGAGGTCTTTGCTTCTGGTCCGCGAACTGAGGGATGATCCCGGCTCATTAAAAGCGATATGACCATCGCTGCCCATGCCTCCCAGAAAAAGCTCTATTCCGCCCGCGTCTGTAATGGCCTGCTCATAGAGCCGACATTCCTGTTCCTGATCCGATGCCATACCGTCAAGGGTGTGAATATTTTCGCGTTTGATATCAATATGGCTAAACAAATTTTCCATCATAAAGCGGCGGTAACTTTTGGGATGATCAGCGCTCAGGCCCACATATTCATCCATGTTAAAAGTATGAACATTGGCAAAAGATAAACCACCTTCCTTGTGCAAGGTAACAAGCGTACGGTAAATACTCAATGGGCTTGAGCCTGTGGGCAGCCCAAGCACAAAGGGCGTACCGCCCGATTTAACATGGGCATTGATCCGGTCTGCAATGTAAAAGGCGGCCCATTGGCTTGCCTCTTCGTGGTTACGGTGAATAATTAATCGCATTATGTACTCCCTGCTTCTGTATTGTGTACGATTTTTCCGCCGGTCATAACCAACCGGATATTAAAATTATGGTCAAACACCGTCAAGTCGGCGAAATGTCCGGGAATGATTGCGCCCTGCCGGTTATAGCGCATAACCTGGGCAGGATTAAACGAAGCGGTTTTAATCGCGTCCTCCATGCTGAAACCACCCGCAGCCAGATTCCTTATACCCCGGATCATGGTAAGCCCTGATCCGGCGATCACATCATCTGACACCCGGTGAAAAGCGCCATCATGAAAATGCACTTCTTCCTGATTGGCAAAGAAAGGACCGGTTTCCTGCCCGGTAGGTTTAAGCCCGTCAGTAATAAGCACAATTTTATCAATGGGCTTGTTCCGCAGCAAGAGTTTAAACAAATCCTTATGAACATGAAAACCATCGGCGATGATTTCGCAGGACATTTCCGGATGAATAAGAATCGCCCCCACCGCGTTGGGGTTCCGGTGATCAAGCCGCCTCATGGCGTTAAACAGGTGAGTGGAATGAAGAATCCCCACCTGCATACCTTCAACCATGTTTCCGTATTCCGCATTGGTATGCCCCGCCTGTAACACTATTCCCTTTTTGATACAGAACAGGGCAAGCTCCCTCATTCCTTTTAATTCCGGGGCAACAGTCATGTTTACAATATGGCCGCCTGACGCTTCCCAAAACCGTTCCATCAAATTCAGATTCACCGGCTGCACGGTCTCCGGCTTCTGAACACCCAGCCGTTTCGGTGAAAGAAAGGGCCCTTCAAGGTGCAGACCCATGATCCGCGCCCCCTGTTCCCTGCCAATGGCGGAGGCGATTTTCTCCACAGCCCGTACCATATGATCAGGCGCAGAAGGATACAGTGTCGGATTAAAGGCCGTTACCCCCCACTTGACCAGAACTCTGGACATTTCAAGCACCGATGCGGCGCAATCTTCGTCCTCGGTTCCGTAACCGCCAATGCCGTGAATATGGGTGTCGATAAAACCTGGGGCAATATACGCGCCCTTTACATCAATAATGCGGACATCCGTATCAAACTGACGCTGTTCAAAACGCTTTTGGGAAAAAACATCGGATATAAGACCGCCCTCAACCAGAACCGCGCAATGCTCCATCGCGGCAAAACCGGTAAACACGGTTCCATTGTGCAGACAGACGGGTTTCAGCGCTTCATTCACATCTTAATTATAGTAGAAGCACATGCAAAACTCCAGAAACCCCGGTCTGGTTTTTAGAAGTTTGTCATTGTTCAAGAAATTGCAAGGCGCGGTCAATGCGCTGCAAAGAGCGTTCCGCGCCAAGAATGCGCAATGAGCCAAAAAGCGGAGGGCTGACACGCGCTCCGGTGATTGCGACCCGCAGGGGCATCATCAAATCGCCCAGCTTGACAGCGTTCTTTTCAGCCTGTTCCTTGATGAAATTCTCCGCCTGTTCATCATCGGGCATTTTGGCCATTGGCCCTGCCAGTTCCCGGCCCAGCCGCAAGAGTGTAATCGCGGCGGCGCGATCCAGCTTTTTGGGAATGAATTCTTCCGCTGCCGCAAGCGCCGGTTCGCTGAAAAGATAGGCGATTTTTTCCGGGGCTTCGTGGAGGAATGAGAGCCGTTCCCTGATCAGGGGCATGGCGGCAGTAAAAATATCGCGCTGCTGCGCCGTGGGTTCTGTTCCCGCCCCGCCAAACAGTCCGGCGCTCTGTGCATAGGGCAGGCAAAGTGCGGCAAGTTCCGCATCGCTTTTCATTCTGATGTACTGACCGTTGTACCATTCCAGTTTTTTATAATCGAAAATTGCCGGGGCCTTGTTGAGTTTGTCCAGGCTGAAACGCTGTTCAAGTTCGCTCAGGGTAAAAATGTCCCTGCCTTCCTCATAGGAAGCACCCAGCAGGGCGATGTAGTTCAGCAGCGCTTCGGGCAGATACCCCTGACGGCGGAATTCGTCAATACTGGTGGCTCCATGCCGCTTGCTGAGTTTTTTACCGTCCTGCCCCATCACCATAGGCAGGTGGCAGAATTCGGGCGGAGTCCAGCCGAAACTTTTATACATGATCACATGAAGCGGCGTGGACGAGAGCCATTCCTGAGCGCGCAACACATGGCTTATCTCCATTAAGTGATCATCCACTACATTTGCCAAATGGTAAGTGGGAAAGCCGTCAGATTTCAGCAGTACCGGATCAGGATTAACGTCATCATTTTTCCATTCAATGTCACCTAACAAGTGATCGTGGAAGCAGGTGGTTTCGCCTAATGGAATTTTCAGACGGATCGTGTAATTTTCGCCTGCTACTTTACGCCGCGCCGCTTCTTCGGGGGGGATGTCCCGGCAATGCCGGTCATAGCCGCTTTCACCGGAATGGGCCGCTTCCCGCTCCTGCCGTATTTTCTCGATTCGTTCAGAAGTGCAGAAGCAATAATAGGCCGCTCCTTTGTTCAGCAGCTCTCCGGCGTATTGTTTGTAAAATTCAGTCCGCTCTGACTGAATGTACGGCGCGAAAGACCCGCCATTATCCGGCCCTTCGTCCCAGCGGATTCCCAGCCAGTTAAAGGTATCGTAGAGATTCTGCACAAAACTTTCGTCAAAGCGGCTGCGGTCAGTGTCTTCCAGCCGCAGCAGAAATTTGCCCCCCTGCGAGCGGGCAAAAAGATAATTGAAAAGGGCGGTCCTGATGCCGCCGATATGCTGCAAGCCGGTGGGAGAAGGCGCATAACGATCCCGAATGTTCATGGAATTACTATATATGAAGGCGCGGTTACAGACAAGGCGATACGGGATTCAAAGGCTTTCCCTCAACAGTTTCAAAAACTCCCTGCGGCTGATCTCCTGCCCGCCCATGCTGACAAGGTGGGGCGTTGGAACCTGACAGTCGACAAACGCTGTCCCGTTGGCAAAGAGTGTCTGCGCCAGCGCGAGAAAGGCTGCTTTTGATGCATTGGGTTTTTGGGAGAACATCGATTCGCCGAAAAAGGCCCTGCCCAGATGTACGCCGTAACAGCCGCCCGCGAGTTTCCCGTCATGGTACGCCTCAGCCGAATGTGCCCAGCCCAGATGGTGCATTTCGGTGTAGGCTTCAATAATGTCATGCGTAATCCATGTACCGTCCTGACCGGGACGCTCAGTTTCCGCGCAGCCATGAATTACCGCGGAAAAATCCCGGTCAAAGGCAATTTCAAAATCGCCCCTTTTGAATATTTTTTGCATGGTAGCTGAAATATGGAGGCTTTCAGGAAAAATCAGACAGCGGGGATCAGGCGACTGCCAGAGGATGGGGTCTTCGGGGTTATACCAGGGGAAGATTCCCTGCTCATACGCGGAAAGGAGCATACCCGGCGAGAGGTTGCCGCCAATGGCGATGATATTGTCTGTCCATGTTTCCGGTAAAGGGAATTGGTAGCGGTCTCGTATACCGAGGCGGGGAAAATCAGGATCCGGCCCTGGAGAAAATTTCATGCTTCAACGGAAACCGGCTCCGCACAGGCCGGCGCTTCATCCGCCGTTGCTGTTATTTCCATCCGGTACTCGTTGTCCTGCCAGTCCACGCTGGCGCTGCCGCCGTGGCTCAATGAACCAAAGAGAACCTCATCAACAAAGAAACTTTTGATCTTTTCTTCGATAATGCGGCCCACATTGCGCGCGCCGAATTCCCGGCTGTAGCCTTCTTCGGCGAGTTTGTCTATGCAGACCGGCGTAAGGCTGAGGTGTACATTCTTTTCCGCAAGCTGTTTGGCAAAGGCATCAATTTCCTTGCGGACGATAGATGTCATTATTTCCCGCGAGAGATGGCCGAAGCGGACCACCGCGTCAAGCCGGTTGCGGAATTCCGGGGTGAATATTTTTTCAACCGCGCTGTCCACGGCGCTGTCATCTATTATCCGCTCGCCAAAGCCGATAAGCCACTTGCCGATTTCCCGCGCCCCGGCGTTACTCGTCATTATAAAAATAACATTGCGGAAATCGGCCTTGCGTCCCTGATTGTCGGTAAGGGTGGCGTAGTCCATTATTTGCAGCAGAATATTGTAAATATCGGGATGAGCTTTTTCGATCTCATCAAGCAGCACAACGGCATGGGGCTGTTTGCGCACCGCATCGGTAAGCTGGCCGCCGTCCTCATATCCCACATAACCCGGCGATGAACCGATGAGCCGGGATACGGTGTACTTTTCCTGATACTCGCTCATGTCAAAACGGAACATGGCAATGCCAAGAATGTCAGCTAACTGCCTGGCAAGTTCCGTTTTGCCAACGCCGGTGGGCCCGGCAAAGAAGAAATTCGCCACAGGTTTATTTTCCGCGCGGAATCCGGCGCGGGAGCGTTTGACGGCCTTTACCACCGCGCCAATGGCCGCATCCTGACCGAAAATCCGCTGGCGCAGCTTTTCTTCCAGGAAGCGGAGTTTGTCTTTTTCGCTTTCGCCCACCGAGCGTTCCGGTATGCGGGCGATTTTGGAAACCACCGTCTCAATTACCGGCAGGCCAACTTCGATTATGTCCACCGAGCCGTCTTGTACGGTAGCGGATGCCGCGGCAGTTGCCTCGACATCGGCCGCCGCAAGAGCCGCCGCCTCGACTTTGGCTTCTACAGCTTCGGTCGCCGCGGCTTCTGTTGCGACAGTTTCCTCGACTTTAGCCGCTGCCAGGGCTTCAGCCGCGGTATACGACGCGATGCGGGCAAAAGCCCCGGCCTCGTCAATTACGTCAATGGCCTTGTCCGGCAGCCGGCGCTCGGTGATGAACTGAGCGGACAACTGCACCGCCGCCGCAAGCGCCTCATCGCTGTAATGGACATGGTGAAACGCTTCGTACTTGGATTTCAAACCCTGGAGAATGGCAATGGCATCAGCCTCGGAAGGCTCGTTAATATCGATCTTCTGGAAACGCCGCGACAGCGCCCGATCCTTGTCAAAAAATTTGCCGTATTCTTCGTGGGTGGTTGAACCGATACAGCGGAGTTTGCCCGAAGTAAGCGCGGGTTTTAACAAATTGGAAGCGTCCATCGCGCCGCCGGAAACAGCCCCTGCCCCGACAAGTGTGTGTATTTCATCAATAAAGAGAATCGCCCGTTCTTTTTTCAGCAGTTCCTCAACAACCCGTTTGACCCGTTCCTCAAAATCGCCCCGGTATCTGGTTCCCGCGATCAGAGCGCCCATGTCCAGCGAATAAATGGTAAAGCCCTTGATCGCCGGAGGAACTTTATCCGCCACTATCCGCTGGGCAAGCCCCTCGGTAACGGCGGTTTTTCCCACGCCGGAATCTCCCACATGAATGGGGTTGTTTTTCAGCCTGCGGCACAGTACCTGCACGGTACGGTCAAGCTCTTCTTCCCTGCCGATAAACGGCTCCAGTTTATTGTCCCGCGCCAGAGCGGTAAGGTCAGTGGCAAACCGTTCAAGGGCGCTCTTTTTACTCGCCTTTGATTTTTGTGAAGGATCGGCCAATTCTTCGTCAGGTGAGGAGCTGAATTTGCCATCGTCATCTTCTTTTTTATTAACGCCGGACGCGCTCTCATCGTATCCGTGGGAAAGCACAGTCAGCAGTTCCAGCCGCTTGATCCCCTGCTTGCGGAGAAAATAGGAGCTGTAATTTCGCTCCTCGTCAAACAAAGACACCAGAATATCCGCCACATCGATCATGTTTTTCTGGGATGCCTGGCTTTGCAGCACAGCCCGCTCAATAACGCTCTGGAACCCAACGGTCTGGGTAGGCTCTGCCGTACTGCGTACAACCGGCATCTTCTGCTCAAAGTAGCTTTCCATGCCGTCTTTGAGCTGACCCAGGTCTGCCCCGCAGGAAACAAGCGCCCCCTGAACCTCGTCAAAGGCCAGAGCCGCATAGAGAATATGTTCCGGGGTCAGGTACTCATGATTCCGTACCTTGGCCTCGTTATAGGCTGCGTTGATAATAGCCTGCACATGCCCCGAAATTTTCACTCTATTCTTCCTTACATATAATATACGAAATTAGACTGGTTCTACAATACAACGGAGGGGGAATTCGTTGTCTCTGGCAGCCACATGGACCTGTTCCTGCTTGGTAGCGGCAATATCCCAGGGATAAACCCCTACAATGCCCTTACCCTTGCGGTGAACATCCAGCATGATCCGGTTCGCGTCCTCAAGGCTCTTGTGGAAGATGTGCATCAGCACCTCTACCACAAAATCCATTGTTGTATAGTGATCGTTAAGCAGAATCACCCGGTATTCTTCCGGCTCCTTGAGCTTTTCTGTGGTTTTTTCAACAGTCTTTGTCCGCAGTTGAAGGCCCATAGCGCTTTAACGAGCGTACTCGGTTATCCTTGTTTCACGAATTGCCGTAACCTTGATCCGGCCCGGATAACGCAGATCGTTTTCGATCTTTTTGGCGACTTCTCTGGCCAAATCCTTTGACTGCTCATCACTGACTTTCTCATTATTGACAATGATTCGCAGTTCCCGGCCCGCCTGAATCGCAAAAGCGCTGGCAACGCCCTCAAATTCCTTGGCCACATTTTCAAGGTTTTCGAGCCGTTTGATGTAGTTGTCCAGCGTCTCTTTGCGGGCTCCGGGCCGGGCCGCTGAAATGGCATCGGCGATCTGTACCAGTATACCCTCAATTCCCGTTGCCTCAATATCGCCGTGATGACAGCCAATGGCATTGATGATCCGGGGGTCTTCGCCCATTTTGCGGGCCATATCCATGCCAATTTCCGCATGGTTCAGTTCAGAGTCGGTTTCAGCGCCCTTGCCGATGTCATGGAGCAGGGCGGCCCGTTTGGCAAGTTCCCGGTTGCAGCCAAGCTCCGCAGCCAACATTCCGGCGATAATCGCCACTTCCCGCGAATGTTGCAGCACATTCTGACCGTAACTGGTACGGAAGTACAGCCGACCAAGCGCCCGGATAGCGTCCTGTTTGATATTGTGAATCCCAAGGTCAAAGAGGACTTTTTCGCCTTCTTCGAATATTTTCTGGGAAATTTCCTTGCTGACTTTGGCAACGATTTCTTCGATCCGGGCGGGATGAATCCGTCCGTCCAGCACCAGCCGGTCCAGAGAAACTTTGGCGATTTCCCGGCGCACCGGATCAAAGCAGGAAATAACCACCGCCTCCGGGGTGTCGTCAATGATGATGTCCACACCCGTCATGGTTTCCAGCGTCCGGATATTCCGCCCTTCACGGCCGATAATCCGGCCCTTCATCTCGTCATTGGGCAGGGCAACGGTTGTTACCGTTACATCACCGGTTACTTCTGACGCGATCCGCTGAATCGTGGCAAGGAGGATGTCACGGGCTTTTTTCTCGCCGGTGATATTCGCTTCCTGTTCGATCTTGTTGATCAGGGCCTGGGCATCGTGTTTGGCCTCGTTCTCCATATCCTTGATGATCAGGTCTTTGGCTTCCCCGGCGCTGAGGCCGGAAATCCGCTCCAGCTCCGCCCGGTAACGCTCCTCCTCTTTCAGGAGGGTACTTTCCCGTTCCTGACAGGCCTTTTCCTTGTCCACAAGCGTCTGTTCCGTACGCTCAATCTGAGCGACTTTTCTGTCTACTGTGTCTTCTTTTTGTAAAACACGGCGTTCAAGCCGCTGTAATTCCGCCCTTCTTTCCCGGGTCTCCCGCTCCTGCTGGTTGCGTTCTTGGATAACTTTTTCTTTTGCCTCAAGAAGAATCTCTTTCTTTTTGGCTTCAGCTTCTTTTATCGCATCCTGTTTTATACGTTCGGCGCGTTGCTCCGATGCCGTAAGTTGAAATCTGGCATACAGCCATCTTATAGTCCAGCCTAAGGTTAACCCGGCAAGAGGGAGGATAATATATACTATCCAATCCATCTCTCCACCCCTTACCGATTATTAGGACTTTCCTCAGAAAATCCTTAAAATTCATAAAAATATATCATGGGGAAGGGGGGAATGTCAAGGCCCCTTTCAATAGAGCCCCGATTTTTGCCAAGCCTGTCTACTTTTCTAGACAGTT
>JAIRUN010000105.1 GCA_031254365.1 Treponema sp.
CTGATGGGGGTCATTGTAAATAACGGCATCGTGCTGGTTGACTATACCAACCTGCTGCGCAAGCGGGGCTATTCCCTGCACGATGCCTGTGTTGAAGCCGCCGGCAACCGCCTTCGCCCGATTCTGATGACCACTGTTTCCACTGTTCTGGGGCTCGTGCCCATGGCGTTCTTCCCCGGCGAAGGTTCGGAGTTGGTGGGCCCCATCGGAAAAACGGTTCTTGGCGGCCTGTCTTTTGGCACACTGATGACCCTGTTCCTTATGCCCACAATTTATTTTGTGATAAACAAACGTTCCGACGAACGCGCCGCCAAGGCGGAAGCCAGGCGTGAAAAAATCGCCGCCGGCGAAGTACAGGAACCCTTACTCGGGGTTGCCGCGACCGGCATCGTTATCGGGGAGGAGTAAACATGATCCGCATTGAGATAATTGCCAACCATTCAGTTGAGGAAAATATCCTTGAGGCCCTTGCCAAAGAAAATGCCGGCAAGCATTACACCAAATATCCCAACATTCTGGGTGTCGGTTCCACCGGCCCCCGTATGGGGGACTCGGTCTGGCCGGAGGAAAATTTTTCTCTGGTGATTTGGTGCGAGGAAGAAGAGGCCCGCGCCATACAGCAGGCCGTGGCCTCGGTAAAGGAAAAGTTTCCCGGCGAAGGGATCAAAATTTTTGGTCTCTAAACTCCCAGCCGCTGCGCATGATGATACGCTTCGGCCCGCAACTGCTTTACCGAAGCATCGGCGAGATAATCGTCAAAGGGCATCATGCGGTCGATTAAGCCGCCTGTTTCGCCCTGTGGCAGAATCTCGATAATTCGGTTGGCGATTGAATTGATAAACTCGTGATCGTGTGAATTAAAAAGTATCACGCCGGGAAAGGCGACAAGCCCGTCATTGAGCGCGGTGATCGCCTCAAGGTCAAGGTGATTGGTTGGCTCGTCAAGGATCAGCACATTCGCGCCTGACAGCATCATTTTTGACAGCATACAGCGGACTTTTTCACCGCCTGAAAGAACGTTCACGGGTTTGAGCGCCTCATCGCCGGAAAAAAGCATACGGCCCAGAAAACTGCGAACATATGTTTCATCCTGATCCGGCGAATACTGTTTGAGCCAATCGGTAATGGACAATGTGGAACTGAAAAACGCGGAGTTTTCTTTGGGAAAATATGAAAAAGCCGTGGTCTGGCCCCAGTAACAATCGCCTGATTCAGGTTTTTTATCTCCGGCAACAATGTCAAATAACGCTGACTTTGAGGCGTGTTCTATTCCTACAAAGGCAATTTTGTCGCCCTTGTTCACTTGCAGCGAAAAATCCCTGAGGATCGCCGTTCCCTCAAAAGAGAAATTGAGTTTTTCAACCCGCAGTACATTGTTGCCGATTTCCCGGTCAGGCTTGAATCCAACGTAGGGGAATTTCCGGCTTGTAACCGGCACATTATCAAGGTCGAGTTTTTCCAGCACTTTTTTGCGGCTGGTGGCCTGGCGGGCCTTGCTGGCGTTAGATGAAAAACGCTGAATAAATTCTTTAAGTTCCCGCGCCTTGTCTTCCCGTTTTTTTAACTGATCACGGGCCTGCCTTTGGAGGATTTGACTCATCTGATACCAGAAATCATAATTGCCCGAATAGGGGGTGATCTTTCCGTAGTCAATGTCGCATACATGGGTACAGACCGCATTAAGGAAGTGGCGGTCGTGGGAGACGACAATCACCGTGTTGGGAAAATCAATAAGGAAATCCTCAAGCCATGAGATCGATTCCAGATCAAGGCCGTTGGTCGGCTCATCAAGGAGCAGAATGTCGGGGCTGCCAAACAGGGCCTGGGCCAAAAGCACCCGCACTTTTTTTGATTCGTCCAATTCCGCCATAAGCCTTGAATGATCTTCCTCGTCAAGACCCAGACCGGAAAGCAACTGGCCTGCCTGCGCTTCGGCCTCCCAGCCGCCAAGCTCGGCAAAATCCGCTTCAAGCTCACTGGCCCTCATGCCGTCATCTTCGGTAAAATCTTCCTTTGCGTAGATCGCCTCACGCTCTTTCTGTATGGCGTAGAGTTTGGGATAACCCATGATCACTGTTTCAAGCGCGGGGTATTCCTCAAAGGCAAAGTGATCCTGTTTGAGTACCGCGATACGCTGATCTTTGCCAATGGAAATTTCTCCCTTGTCGTGTTCGATTTCTGCGGAAAGTATTTTGAGGAAGGTTGATTTTCCCGCCCCATTTGCGCCGATTATCCCGTAACAGTTGCCGGGAGTGAATTTGAGATTAACATCTTTGAAGAGCGTGCGCTCTCCGTAACCGAGACTGACCTCGCTAACGATTATCACTTAATGCTCCCTTGGACTTGTTCAAGAACTCGATTAGTTCTCTCACAAGTCCTTGCAAAATACTACGTATTTTACTGTTTTAAAAGGAAATTGTTCAGAAACTGAAGTTTCCGAACAACTCTTTTATTTTTTCTTGAAGATTCCGGTAATTCGGGAAAGGATTCCTTTTTTTTGAGTTACGGTCTGTTCCGGTTGTTCCTTTACAGCGGCGGGTACGGATACAGGCGCGGCGGTATCTTCCTTTTGCGCGTATTTCTGTTTATACAGAGCCATCCGTTCTTCAAGGCTCAATCGGGAAAGATCCTGCGCCGCGGTCGGAGTGCTGTTGCGTACTTCAGCTTTGCCGCTTTTGCCGCCCTGGCGAATATTCCCGCCGCTTTTGGGTTTGGTTCCCTGCTGCCGACCTTCGGTCTTGTGAGCGCCGGGTTTCCGGCTGCCCTGCACATCTCCCTTCCGCTTACTGTTGCGATCTCCGTCTGTGCGCTCGCCCCTGCGCTCTTCGCTTTTACGCCCGCTACCACGCTCGCCGCCGCGGGCTTGTCCCTGAGGCCGCGCGCCCCTGCCGGTTCCGGCTCTCGCGCTGCCGCGCTGACGATCATCACGGCGGTCTTCGTAAAACTCGGTGCGGATGTGCTGCCCGGCGCTTTTGTCCCCGGCATGAAGCTCCGGCACGGCTATTTCCGATGGAATCTTTTTGCCGATGTACCGCTCAATGGCCGGCAGTTCATATACATCCTGCTCGCTTGCCAATGTGATCGCCCTGCCGGTTTTGCCCGCACGCGCGGTACGCCCGATACGATGCACATAATTCTCCGCTTCAACCGGCAGATCGTAGTTCACCACCAATGCCAGACCTTCAATATCAAGTCCCCGCGCCGCAACGTCAGTCGCAACGAGAAATTTGATCTTTCCCGCTTTTACGTTATCAATCACCTTGAGCCGCCGGGACTGGGGCAGATCGCCGATAATAAATTCGCAGTCATAACCATTGAGCCGCAGCCGCTTTGCCACGATCTCCGTATAACGCTTGGTATTGCAAAAAATAATCGCGCTTTCAGGCTGTTCCCGCTCAAGGATTCCCAGAAGCAGCTTCATCTTTTCTTCGGAAGGAACGTGATACAAAACCTGATCGACTTCTTCAACCGTTACAACTTCCGGCTCGATCTCGATTTCAATGGGCGACTTGGTATATTCCCACGCGAGATTTTTCACCCATGCGTTAAGCGTCGCGCTAAAGAGCATGGTCTGGCGGCGCTCAACCGGGGGCACGACTCTGATGAGCTTTCGCAGATCAGGATAAAAGCCCATGTCAAACATCCGGTCCGCTTCGTCCAGCACGAGAAAGGCGATGTCCATCAGATTCATCCGGCCCGATTTATTGAGGTCAAGCACCCGGCCCGGAGTTCCAACCAAAATCTGCGCGTTTTCCCGCAGCAGCTTTTCCTGCTGGGTATAGCCCACGCCGCCGTAAAAACTGCCGGTTTTGAACGGCAGATATTTCCCCAGCAGCTTGGCTTCTTCCTCAATTTGAACGGCCAGCTCCCGCGTGGGAGCCATAATCAGGGCTTTTCTCCCTTTCAGCAGGTCCTCGGCAAGCAACCGCTGAAAAATCACCACCAGAAACGCGGCGGTCTTTCCTGTCCCGGTTTGGGACTGCACATATAAATCCTGCCCGCCAAAGGCAGTAGTCAGCACCTGCTCCTGAACCGGCATACAACTGATATATCCGGCTTCGGCAATCCCCCGCTGTAAATCAGGATGCAGGTTAAATTCCTTGAAGTCCATAAAACTGATTTAATACTAGCGGATTTTTGGGGGAGTGAATAGCGGTAAAATTGTGGTATAGTATCTAATCGGACTCTATGAAAGGAGTACATTATGAGTATTGAAAACAGATTGAAAGAACTACAAATCGAACTGCCGGAAGCTCCGGCTCCTGTCGCCGCCTATATTCCCTGCAAGAAAAGCGGGAATCTTGTTTTTGTCTCCGGTCAGTTACCGTCTGTCAACGGCAGTGAAACCAAGCGGGGGAAAGTGGGGGCGGAACTCACCGTTGAGGAAGGATACCAGGCCGCACGACTCTGCGGGCTTAATCTGCTTGCCCAGTTAAGAAAATTTCTGGGTGATTTGGATTGTGTTAAAGGTATTATTCATGTTAAGGGTTTTGTTGCGTCTGATAATAATTTTTATTCCCATTCCCAGGTGGTCAATGGCGTTTCCGATCTGATGGTTGAAGTTTTTGGTGAAGCGGGACGGCATACCCGCTGCGCTTTGGGAACGAATGTTTTGCCGGGCAATATGCCGGTAGAAGCAGAACTAATAGCCGAAGTAGTATCCTGAAATAGCACAGAAAAACATCCCTACTCTCCATTGTGTAGACAGCAAGAATTCTATATTTCATAACTCCAGAACCCCATTTGATCCAATTCAGCGTAAGCGGAAACATTTTGGTTGTTTTTATACTGCAATTCAGGATTTTTGACGCTTACGCGGGTATTTTCGGGAACGGATTTTACCACAAAGGCATTGCCGCCTATGGTTACGCCTTCGCCAATAACGGTACTGCCGCCCAGAATCGAAGCGCCGGAATACACCGTAACATTATCGTTTATCGTTGGATGACGTTTAACGCCCTTGATGTCCTGACCGCCTTTGGTGGATAACGCTCCCAGTGTTACACCTTGGTATAATTTAACATGGTTACCAATAACGGCGGTTTCTCCAATGACAATACCGGTTCCGTGATCCATAAAAAAATACTTCCCTATTGTCGCTCCGGGGTGAATGTCAATGCCGGTAACGCTGTGGGCGTGTTCGCTCATTATCCGCGGTATTAACGGTACCGACAATAAATACAGTTCATGCGCTACCCGGTACACCATCCCCGCGTAAACACCCGGATACGAAATAATAATTTCCGCTTTACTGTACGCGGCCGGGTCTCCGTTATACATAGCCTCGATGTCGGTCTCCAGAAATTCCTTGATA
>JAIRUN010000130.1 GCA_031254365.1 Treponema sp.
ATGAAAATGAATTCCGAATTACGGGCTCAGGCCCGCGCCCAGCTTCGCGGAGGCTGGCTGCCTGCGGTAGGGATAACCTTCCTTTTCTGCATATTGGTAAGCGTGGCGGCGGGTATCGCCCTTCTCCCCCTGCTAATCATCGGCGGGCCTTTGTGCCTGGGTTATTACAGCTATTTTCTCCGCAAAGCCAGAGGTGAAGAAGCGGTTATCGAGAATCTTTTTCACGGGTTTAACGATTTCGGCCGCTCCTTTGTTCTTTTTTTACTGGAGTTAGTTCTTATTACTCTCTGGTCGCTGCTGCTTGTCATCCCCGGTATCATCAAGACCCTGAGTTATTCCATGGCCTTCTTCATTTTGAAGGATAACCCCGGCATGAGCAGTCTGGACGCGATCACGGCCAGCAGAAAGATGATGAAAGGGCACAAGGGTAAACTGTTTTGTCTTTGTTTCAGTTTTATCGGATGGTGTCTGCTTTGTGCCCTGACCGGCGGTATCGGTTATTTTTGGCTTGGACCGTATATGCAACTTTCGATGGCGAATTTTTACGAAGACATTAAAAACGGCGACTCAGTCGAATTTCGAGTGATTGGAGAATAGCTCTCCCCAAAAGGTGACTGACACCATTTTTTTAGCCGATTGACATTGCCTCTCCTTCTATGCTATACAAATTCAAGAATAAGAGTGCTTATTATGGAGGAATATATGTCTTACACTGCGAAGGTGTTGGAACAGGCAATCAAAAGAAACCCACATGAGCCGGAATTTCATCAGGCCATGACCGAGATTCTTACCACGCTTCAACCGTTTGTCGATTCACATCCTGAGTATGAAAGAGCCGGAGTCCTTGAGCGCTTGGTCGAGCCTGAACGGGTGATCATGTTCAGAGTCCCCTGGGTTGATGATGCCGGAAAGATGCAGGTCAACAAGGGATACCGGGTTCAGTTTAACAGCGCTATCGGCCCCTACAAAGGCGGGCTGCGTTTTCATCCGAGTGTAAGTTTGAGTATCATCAAGTTTTTGGGTTTTGAGCAGATTTTCAAAAATTCATTGACCGGGCAGCCCATTGGCGGCGGCAAGGGCGGGTCAGATTTTGA
Organism: Treponema sp.; assembly: GCA_031254365.1. Taxonomy (GTDB): domain Bacteria; phylum Spirochaetota; class Spirochaetia; order Treponematales; family Breznakiellaceae; genus WQXQ01. The sequence continues at coordinate 1,095 of JAIRUN010000130.1, forward strand.
TCCCAAAGGCAAATCGGATCGCGAGGTTATGGCCTTCTGTCAGAGTTTTATGACAGAACTGTTCCGCCATATCGGGCAGAATACCGATGTACCGGCAGGGGATATTGGCGTTGGCGGGCGCGAGATTGGATTTATGTTCGGCCAGTACAAGCGCCTGGCGAATAGTTTTGAGGGTGTTCTTACCGGCAAAGGGCTGGTTTACGGAGGCTCGCTTGCCCGCACTGAAGCCACGGGTTACGGTCTTGTGTATTTGACAGACGAAATGCTTCGCCAGCACGGGAAATCACTTGAAGGTAAAACCGTTGTAATATCCGGTTCGGGTAATGTTGCGATTTACGCGACTCAGAAAGTGCAGCAGTTGGGCGGTAAAGTGCTTGCCCTGTCTGATTCTAACGGGTACATTTATGACGCTGAGGGCATTGATCTTGCCGCAGTTAAAGATATAAAAGAAATAAAACGCGGCAGGATTTCGGAATACAAAAACTACCGCCCGAAGGCGGTTTATACCGAAGGCACAGGCATTTGGAATGTCAAGTGCGATGTCGCCCTTCCATGCGCGACACAAAATGAGTTAGGCGAAACTGACGCAAAAACGCTGGTTAAAAACGGATGTATCGCGGTTGGCGAAGGAGCTAATATGCCCACTACTGCGGAAGCCACCGAAGTTTTTTTGCAGAACAAGGTTTTGTTTGCGCCGGGTAAGGCTGCCAATGCCGGCGGTGTTGCGACATCGGCGCTGGAGATGAGCCAGAATTCCATGAGGGCTTCATGGAGTTTCGACGAGGTAGATCAAAAACTCAAAGTGATTATGGTGAATATTTATAACAACATTGCTGCTGCCGCAAAAGAAGCGGGTCAGGAAGATAATTTTGTCGCCGGCGCAAATATCGCGGGGTTCAAAAAAGTTGCGGAAGCGATGATTCTACAGGGGGCAATATGAACAATAAAATAGTATTGGCTTATTCAGGCGGTCTGGATACAACGGTTATTATACCGTGGCTTAAAGAAAACTATGCCGGCTGCGAGATCATCGCCTGCTGCGTGGATTTGGGGCAATGCCGTGAGGATGACAAAATAGAAGAAAGAGCGATAAAGATAGGCGCGGATAAAATATTCGTCATAGATGCCAGAGAAGAATTCATGACCGATTATATCTACCCGATGGTCAAGGCGCACGCTGTTTACGAAGGCAAGTACCTTCTTGGCACATCAGTCGCCCGCCCTTTGATTGCGAAGAAATTTGTAGATATAGCGCTTGCCGAAGGCGCGGACTCAATCTGCCACGGAGCTACAGGCAAAGGAAACGACCAGATACGTTTTGAATTGACGATAAAGGCATTTGCCCCCTGGCTGAAAATCATCGCCCCCTGGCGTATATGGGATATCAAGTCCCGTGATGAAGAAATAGAGTATTTGCAGAAGCGCGGGCTTACAGTACCCATGACAAAGGAGCAGAGTTATAGCCGCGATGAAAATATGTGGCATCTGAGCCACGAAGGTCTGGAACTTGAAGATCCCAATTCGGAGCCGAATTACAAAAAGCTTTTGCAATTATCCGTTGCGCCAGAGGCCGCGCCGGATAAGCCTGAATATGTAGAGATTGATTTTGATAAAGGTATTCCCGTAAAGTTTAACGGAAAGCCCATATCGCCCCTTGCTTTGATGAACGCCTTGAACGAAACAGGCGGGAAAAACGGTATCGGTATTATAGACATAGTTGAAAACAGAGTCGTCGGTATGAAGTCACGGGGTGTATATGAAACGCCGGGCGGAACTATTCTGTACGCGGCGCACAGGGAATTGGAACACCTTTGCCTTGACCGTAAAACGATAGCATATAAGGACATCATCGGGCAAAAAATGGCGGAATTGATTTATGGCGGCGAATGGTTTACACCCTTACGGGAAGCGTTGTCGGCATTTGTAGATAAGACGCAGGAGACGGTTACAGGCTCGGTCAGGCTTAAACTATACAAGGGGAACATTATCCCTGCGGGCAGAAAATCGCCCTATTCGTTGTATAGTGAAAATCTCGCCAGCTTTACAACCGGCGACCTGTACGATCACAGTGACGCGAAGGGTTTTATCACTTTGTTGGGGCTTCCCCTGACTGTCCGCGCGCTGATGAACAAGGAACGCGAAAAAAAATGAAATTGTGGGGTGGGCGCTTTTCCGGACAAACAGACGAACAGGCTGACCATTTCCATTCATCTATCTCATTTGATCAAAGGCTTTTCAGGCAGGATATAAACGGCAGTATTGCCCACGCGCAAATGCTTGGACAGCAGGGGATCATAGCGAAGCCTGATGCAGAAGCGATTGTAAAAGCGCTTGACAGTATTTTAACAGATATTGAAAGCGGCGCATTAACAATTGATGTTGCGGCCGAAGATATTCATTCTTTTGTTGAGACAGAACTTATCGCGCGTATCGGAGACGCGGGCAGACGCTTGCATACCGGAAGAAGCCGCAACGATCAGGTCGCGCTTGATATGCGGATGTATGTAAAGGATGAGATCGATGAGCTCAATGCGCTGCTGATAAACCTGCTTGAAACATTGGTACTCATGGCGAAACAGCATACCCGCACCATAATGCCCGGATTTACCCATTTGCAAAAAGCCCAGCCCATTACGCTGGCCCATCATTTTATGGCGTATTTCCAGATGTTTAAGCGTGATTATGAGCGGCTTAACAACTGCCGCGAAAGAACAGATATAATGCCGCTTGGTTCAGGCGCGCTTGCTTCGACCACTTATCCGCTTGACAGGGATTTTGTTAAAGAAAGTCTGGGCTTTTCGGATATTACGGCTAACAGTCTCGATGCCGTGTCTGACAGGGATTTTTGCATAGAGTTTGTATCCGGCCTTTCGATTATCATGATGCACCTAAGCCGCTTTTGTGAAGAATTAATCCTGTGGTCTACAGACTCGTTCGGTTTTATCACAATTTCCGATGCTTACGCGACAGGTTCCTCTATTATGCCGCAGAAAAAAAACCCCGATATGGCCGAGCTGATCCGGGGCAAGACAGGCAGAGTATACGGCAGCCTTATGGGGCTTCTGACCATGATGAAAGGCTTGCCGCTGGCGTATAACAAGGATATGCAGGAGGACAAGGAAGCTGTTTTTGACGCAGCGGACACGGTGAAATCATGTATATCCGTATTTTGCGGTATGCTTCAAACTGTTAAAATTAACACTGATACCATGTACAAAAGCGCGCTCGGCGCTTACACAAACGCGACTGATGCGGCCGACTGGCTGGTAAAGAAAGGGATGCCATTCAGGGAAGCGCACGAAATAACCGGCAAACTTGTTCTTTATGCCATTGATAAAGAAAAGACGCTTAACGAACTGTCTCTTGATGAATTAAAAGCAGTGTCGAATATTTTTGATGAAACGGTTTATAAAGAGATTTCTGTTGAAACCTGTGTCAATGCGCGGAATGTCGCGGGCGGCCCGGCTGAGAGCGCTGTCTTGAAAGCGATAGAACAAGCCGGGACCTTTTTAGGCGGCGTGAAAAATAAACCATGACAGATCATGTGCGAATAATTGACGCAAAACAAATCACCCAAACTGTTGCGGAGCTGTGCGTGAAGGCCAACACCTGCATTGGCGCTGACATCCTTTCCGCGCTGACGCAATCGCGGGCGCGTGAAACATCGCCACTCGCGCAATCGGCATTGGATACAATTTTGGAAAACGCCAGAATAGCGGAGCGTGAAAAATTGCCTGTTTGTCAGGATACCGGTATGGCGGTCGTTTTTGTCACCATTGGTTCAAATGTTCATATCAGCGGAGACATTGACGCGGCGATAAACGAAGGTGTCAGGCAGGGATACCGTGACGGTTATTGCAGAAACAGCGTTGTGCGTGATCCAATCAACCGCGTTAATACAGGGGACAATACACCCGCTGTAATTTATTATGATTTCATGCCGGGAGATGAATTGCGCATAACTGTAGCGCCCAAGGGTTTTGGCAGTGAAAACATGAGCGGCATACGGATGTTCAACCCCTCTGACGGACTTCCCGCTGTGGAAGATTTTGTTGTTAATACCGTTAAAACAGCCGGAGCCAATCCCTGCCCGCCCATAATAGTTGGTGTCGGGATAGGCGGCACTATGGAAAAGGCCGCGCTGTTATCAAAACAGGCCTTACTGCGTGATACAGGCGGTGTTCACCCTGAGCCGTTTTGGGCTGATGTTGAGGCCCGGCTGCTTACCAGCGTCAACTCGCTGAATATCGGCCCCTCCGGTTACGGCGGCAGAACAAGTGCGCTGGCCGTGCATATACTGACATACCCAACACATATCGCCGGATTGCCCGTTGCTGTCAACATCGGCTGTCACGCGACACGGCATCAGACGGAGGTCCTGTAATGCCGCCTGTAAAAATAACAAGTCCCTTATCAACGGAAATGATACAAAACCTGCACGCAGGCGAGCAGATTTTATTATCCGGTGTAATTTTTACCGGCAGGGATGCGGCGCATAAGCGCATGATAGAGCTGCTTGCCGCCAATAAGCCGCTTCCGTTTGATGTCAGTGGACAGGCTATCTATTATGCCGGCCCCTGTCCCGCGCCGCCCACAAGGGTTATAGGTTCAGTCGGGCCTACCACAAGCCTGCGTATGGACGCTTATGCGCCCCGGCTGATACAGGAAGGTTTGCGTGTAATGATCGGCAAAGGGGAGCGAAGTAAACCGGTTATTGATGCCATACGCCAATACTCAGGCGTGTATCTGTCGGCTGTCGGCGGGGCGGGCGCTTTGCTATCGCTTTGTGTCGAACGCGCCGAATTGATCGCTTTTGGGGACTTGGGCACGGAAGCCATATACCGGCTTACTGTTAGTGATATGCCGCTTGTCGTTGCCATTGATTGTAACGGCAATAATATATATGATAGGTAACATGGACTATGCAACAGAATCATTAAAGAAGCATTACGAATGGCGCGGAAAGATCGAGGTGAACAGCAGGGTTCCCGTTAATACCCGCGAGGATTTATCTTTGGCATACACGCCGGGAGTTGCCGAGCCGTGCCTCGCCATTCAAAAGGACGTGAATAAAAGTTACGCACTGACGCGGCGTTCAGACATTGTCGCTGTTATAACAGACGGCACGGCTGTGCTGGGGTTAGGCGATATAGGGCCTGAAGCCGCAATGCCCGTAATGGAAGGCAAAGCCGTACTTTTCAAAGAATTGGGCGGCGTGGATGCTGTTCCCCTTTGTATACGTTCCCGCGATGTTGATGAAATTGTTAATACGGTGCGGCTGCTGTCCGGCAGCTTCGGCGGCGTTAATCTGGAAGATATATCCGCGCCCCGGTGTTTTGAAATAGAGCGGCGGTTAAGGGGATGTTGTGACATTCCCATTTTTCATGACGATCAGCACGGTACTGCGATAGTCGCGCTGGCGGCAATATTAAACTCATTGCGTTTAACCGGAAAAAAACCGGATAAGATTTCGGTTGTTATTAACGGCGCGGGCGCTGCGGGTATTGCCACAGCCCGCCTTTTGGCTGATTCCGGTATAACAAATATTATTTTGTGCGACCGGCAAGGGGCAATATATAAAGGCCGAAACGATCTGAATACAGAGAAACAGCTAATTGCCGAAACCACCAACCCCGAATGCCGCAAGGGAACGCTTGCCAATGTAATGGCGGGTTCGGATATTTTTATCGGCGTATCCGCGCCGGGCTGCGTTACTCAGGCAATGGTGGAAAGCATGAACAGGGCCCCCATAGTATTCCCCATGTCCAACCCAACCCCTGAAATCATGCCTGATTTGGCGAAAGCGGGCGGCGCGGTTATTGTCGGAACAGGACGCAGTGATTTTCCGAACCAGATAAACAACGCGCTTGCTTTTCCCGGCGTGTTTAGGGGAGCGTTGGATGTTCATGCCTCTGACATCAATGAAAATATGAAAATAGCTGCCGCGAAAGCTATTGCCAATCATGTTAACGATAATGAATTATCTGAAAACTATATAATACCAAGCCCGTTAAACAGATCAGTTGCGGCTTCTGTCGCTGCGGCTGTGGCCAAAGCTGCCGTGGACAGCGGGGTTTCCCGAAAGTTTTGAATGGGATGGTTACTTGTACAGATTCTCCCTTTCGGTTATAATTACCTGTAAAGCAAACGCTTGTTGCGTTACAAAGGAGTCAATATGAGCAACAGATCATACTACATAGCCGGAAACTGGAAAATGCACAA
>JAIRUN010000144.1 GCA_031254365.1 Treponema sp.
TTTATACCGGCGCGGAGCTTCCGGCCCGGACGGCCAATTCCTGGTTTTCCGATCCGCCGGTTCTGCCTGCCAGAGATTTCAGACTCGGCGCTGTGGGATTATTGCTGCATACGCCGTCACTTATTGTCAGTTCTGATTGGGCATGGTCTGAAACATTTGCCTGGGGCCGGGATGTATACGGCAATCTGGGTGTTCGTTACAATCCGCAATTACCCGCCGCACCGGGGAAAGCGCCTAAGGGCGGCCCCTGGTCAATTTCACTGGCAGCAGACGGAGCCGGGGAGCGGTACATTGGCAGAGATGGCTCAAGCCCAGGGGCAGGATTCAGAAGCGCCGGAAAATTTGAATGGAAGGGAATACGGAGCAGTCTGTTCCGCGCCAGCGCCAGCCTTAGAGCTTCAGGTATCGGCGAAAATTTTGACCGGAGTTCAACGGGCCTGTACTACCGGTTCCCCGCTCCTGCCCCAGTGGGCAGAAACTCAAGCGACGAATCATTTCCGCTGCGTGTCACCAGAATGTCGCTTAACATGGATCGAAATGCGTCAAACCCGGCAAAGGTACTTGACGGAATAGACGGAACGCTGGGACTTTCACTGAACCTTCCCCCGGTTGAGATTCCCGGCTTTTCCCCCCGGCTGGCAGGAAGAAGATCAGGCAGCGCAAAAAACGGCAGTCCGCTGGGACTCAATATTTCAGGCGCGGTCAAGGGATTGAGTTCCGATAGTGAAACGCCTTTTCCTTTTCCAATTCCCGCAGAATCCTGGCAATTTGATTCGGCAAAAGGAAGCTGTGAACTTTTCTGGTCGCCGGGGATTTTTCAGTTCAGGACAAAATGCGCTTATACGGTCAGCGCAAAAAAAGAAGGTAAATGGGAAACCTCATTCAGCACTGCCCTGCGCTGCACACAGGGGCGATTTAGCATAAAAGCGACGGCACATGATTTTCCGCGCGAATGGGCCTGTACGCTTTCATGGAGGCTCGAAAAAAAATGAACGCGGTTCAGGTGATATGAGCCGTTCCCTTGTTATCACCGGCGGCTGCGCGACAGGAGAATGAGCCTGAGAAAACTCATCAGGGCGGTAAGGGCGGAAGCCACGTAGGTCATGGCCGCGGCGGTCAGCACCTTTCGAACCCCTTTAAGTTCATCCTGAGTAAGCACATTATTCTCCCGCAGTATGGCAATGGCCCGGCTGGAAGCGTTAAATTCCACCGGAAGGGTGATCACATAAAACAGCACCGCGCCGCCAAAAAGAAAAATCCCGATATTGATTAAAATGGGAAGGGAGAAGAAAAATCCCGCTACCGCAATCCATGGCCCCAATGAGGAACCGATATTGGCAACCGGAACCAGAGTACTCCGCAGAACCAGCGGCCCCCAGGAACGGGCATGTTGAATGGCGTGTCCGGTTTCGTGTGCGGCAACTCCCACCGCGGCGATAGAGTTCTGGTTATAGACCGGCTGGGAAAGGCGCACCACTTTTGTTGAAGGATCGTAATGATCTGTAAGGGAGCCGCCAACCTGCTCAATCCGCACATCGTGAATATTATCCGCCTTGAGGAGCAGAGCCGAGGCATCCTGTCCGGTAATTCTCCGTGAACAGGCAATTTTGGAATACTTCGCAAAGGTTGATTTGACCATGATCTGCGCCCAGAGGGAAAGGATCAGCGTGGGCACAACCAGTATCATATAGTAATAATCAAAATACATAACACACTCCGTAAACAGTATAGCGCGGGAGGAGAAAAGCGAAAAGGCTGTTATTCAGGATCGCAGACCTTTCCCTGATACAATTCTTTGGGCCGCACAATAATGCCGAGTTTTTTTTCCAGCGCGGCAAGGCGGCGCATTTCAATTTCATCGCCGATACTTACCATTATGCCGCGTTTGCCCGCGCGTGCGGTTCGGCCCGCCCGGTGAATGTAGACTTCACTGTCAGCGGGAACATGAAGGGCGATAACGTGGCTCAGGCCGGGAATATCAAGCCCGCGGGCCGCAAGGTCAGAAGATACCAGCGCTTTGATTTTTCCTGAGCGGAAACCGTCAATCGCTTCTTTGCGGTTTTTTTTGTCCGTGTTGCCTGAGAGCGCGGCGGCGCTGATATGGTGATACTGTAATTGGGAGGCGATTTTTTCCGCTTCATCTGATCTGCCGATAAAAATCAGCGCCTTTCCCGGTTTGGCGGCGGCCAAAAATGAGCGAAGAGTTTGAACCTTCCTCCGGCTTTCGCTGAAAATGGCCCAGTGTTCGATTTTCTCGCGCAGTATTTCCTGCTCATCAGTTTCGATGAACGCCGCTTCCATGCGCAGGGAAAGTAGTTGTTCGCTGGTTTTTGCTGAAACAGTAGCGGAACAGGCGGCAATAACAAGGCCGGATGTTTCACGGGCAATCAGCCGCAGCAGTTCATCACTTTCCTCGCGGCTGTCATCCGCGGTCAAACGGTCCGCTTCGTCCAGAACGAAAAAGTTCAAGTCCCGGAATTTAAGTTTGCCCATCTTTGCCAGCGTCAGAAGCCTTCCGGGATTGCCCACCGCGATAAGGGGCTTGCCTTTTTTCAGGCTGTCGATCTGGCGGTTGAGGTTTACCGAGCCGATTAACAGAGCGGAAGGAAGCGAGCCTGCCGGAATATTTTCACTTGATGTCAAAAAATCAATTTCGGCTTTGATCTGGGAACAGAGTTCGTAACTGGGAGCGCAGATCAATACTCTGGGGCCCCGGTATGGCAAATGACGTTTACCGGCGGCAGCGCCATCGCCGGGAGCAGTATCATCACCGGGGGCGCTGCAATCAATGTCAGCTAATAGCCGCTGAAGAGCCGGAATAAGCCACGCAAAAGTTTTGCCCGTACCCGTGGCTGAACGAAAGACAATGCTTCTCCCTTCCAGTAGCGGGGGAATCGCCAAACGCTGAATTTCAGTGGGACGGGTGATACCGCGTCCGACCAATTTTTCGGCAAAAACCGGCAGAACGCCCAATGCGGCAAAATCTTTCACGCTGAACCGCCTCCCTACTTTACACGTTTGGAACGGGGTTTGAAAAAATCTTTGAATTTGCGCAGGGAACGCATACGCCGTTCTCTTTTATTAAGATATTCGTCCAAGTCTTCTATCAAGTGAGAAAATTCATTGAGCTGGGGCTGTACCTGCTTGATATTGGTCTCTTTATTTTGCTCATGGGCGAGTTTAAGAAAACGCCGGGAATTTTCTTCGGCACTGAGCAGACGACTCTCCAGCTTGTCAAGAAAGTCCGTATCTTCCGGGCTTTCAGATTTATCAAACGCGTCAAATTCATATTGTACCACCTTGTCGTTACGTATCTCTCCCTTAAAGGTACGGTACAGATTAAGTTTAATCCCCTTCTTCATGTAGGCGAAACGGCCTTCCTTTTCGAAACGGCGGACACTCACCATGATATAGGCCGAGTTGAGAAAGCGCAGCGCCTTGATCGCCGATCCCCGTTTAACAAAATCATTATCTTCGGCCACATAGATCGTTTCATCAAAGCCGTTGATCAGCCGGAACAAGCGCCGGGTAACAAAAATACAAAAGCCAAATGCCTTGGGATCTGTCCATAGATTGAGGAGGACGGCAAGGTTCATCATCCGGTGAATGACTCTGTCCAGCCGGTAGTCCGAGAGCGGCCTGATTTCACAGGTAGCAAGGTCAATGTAGCGGTCCTGCATTTCTTCGTATACGTTGTGAATAAAGCCCTGCGGCAGCACCACATCAGCGTCAAGAAAGAACAGGAAATCACCCTGCGCGACAGCAGCCCCGGCATTCCGTCCCGCCGCGGGCATTCCTCCGTCCACCACCCGGCAGCCGTATTCGGCAGCGATCTCCCGCGTCCGGTCTGTTGAACGGGCATCAGCGATAATTACCTCATAATCACCAAAATCCTGCGCCTTGACACTTTCAAGCAGTTTGGGCAAATTGGCTTCTTCATTCAGGGCAGGAATAATAATGCTAACTCTCATGATCGATCAAGTGTAATATATTTTTTGAAAAACGTAAAGTTTTTGAAGCTCAAAAATTATGAGCCTGAGTCCATTTTCAGCAATAAACTGTCAATACCGGCGATAATCTGCCCCCGGCGTATCACAGGCCTGTGTTCCCGCATCAGTTCCAGCAGGCGGAAAGACTCCGCCAGCAGCGAACCAATTCTGCCGGGAAGCCGCAGTTCGCTTTTAACACAGGCCCCGGAAAGCATCAGCAGCCCTTCCAGAACAAGGGCTTTTTTCAGGCCCGCAAGCAGACTCCCCTGCGTGATATGCAATGGCCCCAGTTCAGCCAGCACTTTTCCGTAAGGGGCAAGCAGATTTACAAACACAATTCCGGCCATAACTATCAGTGTTATGAATATATTATTTTTCTTGCCGGAAAACCACGCGAGGAAACAAAAAAAAGCAAACAGAATAACACATATAATCATGGAAGGATTAAAAGTAAACAGCACCGCCATAATAATACCGGTGATAAAAAGCGCTCTGGCGCTGAACATTTCGTTCCAGCGCTGATGCCGCCGCGTACGGCGTTCTTCCCAAATGTTTTTTTTAAGCGCGGAAACCTCCGCATTGTGGAACACAGACGAGGACAGAGGCGCTGACGGAACGCCGCTTTCGCCCTCGGCAGTATGTTTGGCATACCATTGTGATTGGCGGCAAAAAAATTCACAGAAAATTCCCAGCGCGATGCCGGTAACAAAACCTGATGCAAGAAGGGGGGGGGCCAGATATTGCAGGCCCGCGCCAAAAATAAGATACTTGGCCAACAGCAGTTGTACGCCGTTTGAAATCATGGCCCCGGCGCAACCGATACCCGCAAAGCCAATGCGTTTTTTCCCGAATGCATACCGCAGAAGGTACATTAGCGCGGCGGATGAAAAAGTTCCGGCAAGCGAAAATAAAAAAATGTATGAAAAAAGCGAACCTGAAATGAGTCCCTGCCCCAAAACTTTGAGCAGGGCCAAAAGAAAAAAATTAAGCGGCCCCAGAATATCCAATGCCAGGAGCAGGGGCAGGTTCGCCAGTCCAAGCCGCATAAAGGGAAGCGGTTTGGGAATGATATATTCAACAGCGGATAAAAACAGACAGAGACTGCCCAACAACGCCAGAGTATGGCGCTGTTCACTACCAGACCGTAGCGTCAACACCGCTTTCATCCCCGGCGCCGCGGCGGCCTGAATCACCAAGCGCCGCTGTTCCGTCAATATATACCATTACTTTATTCGGAAGGCAGGCTGTCCATTGTCCGTGTGAATGAATAGCCCCGGCCGCGACACAAGTCTGGTTTGCGCAGGGAGAAGAAAGCACCCGCGCCGCGCCGCCCTGAATTGCGATAACCGTGTCTCCTAACGGGCCTTGCACTGTTATTGTTTCAACAGCGTCCTGTGGAAACAGCCATTCGCCGCTTTCAGCTTTCAGATGTATAATGGATTGATCCGCCGCGCCGGAATATACAAAAAAGAATGAAGCCAGCACAAGGCCAAAAGCGGGAATTATTATTCCAAAATCAAACGGCTTTAACAGCATATCGCTTAATGTTCGCAGCGGTTTTCGCAGCAGCCGGCTGAGTGATCCTCTTCACAGTTCTCGTGTTTCCCGCAGCAATGTTCATGCAGATGGCCGCATCTCAGTTCTTCCTCACTGGCATCGCGGACAGCCGCAACGGTAATATCAAAATTGAGGTCCATTCCCGCCAGCTCATGATTCCCATCGACTGTAATTGTATTGTCCCCTACAGCGAGAATGGTAAAGATACGGATTCCTCCGGAGGTGTGGGCCTGGAACTTCATTCCCGCTTCCAGCAGACCGGCATCCTCGAAATTTTCACGGGGTATTTCGGTAATCAGCCGCTTTTCATATTCGCCGTACGCCTCCGCCGCAGGAATAGTTACCGAAAATCGATCCCCCAGGTTCTTCCCTTCCAGCGCTTTCTCAAGGCCGGGGATTATGTTTCCAAACCCATGCAGATAATTCAGCGGCTCCTGACCGGATGTACTGTCAAGCACATTGTTGTCCGGGCCGGTAAGCGTGTAGTCAATGCTGACCACTTT
>JAIRUN010000172.1 GCA_031254365.1 Treponema sp.
GCTCCCTTTGAGTACAGTTCAAGGTTTCCGTTCGCAATATTCCATTTGTATGCGTTTTGCAGATAGAGAAAATAATCATACTCTCTGAGTTTTTCAGGCTCGCGGAGCGGGGCCATTAAAGTAGACATCGCCTGCTTTATAGTGATGGCCTGTTTGTCCGCTAGCGTATAGGGGGCAGAATAGTGGTTTGGCGCGGCAGTTCCGCTGATACGTTCCGCATCAAAACGCAGGGTAAAAATTTCACCGAAACCTTCTTGCTTCAGCTTGTTCCGGTCAAAATCAATATCCGCCGAGTTGATATGCACTTTGACAAGGGTCCAGTCCTTGTCCGCCACATCCGAAAATTTGGGGGTGCCTGAGCAGGCGGCTATCGCAATTTCCGCCGTAAATACCAGTAACAGCGCCGTAATTTTTGTAAAACGATACATTTTATACTCCTTGAATTTAGTTTGCGTGAACAAACAAATCTAATTGTCTCCTTCTATAGTTTCGTCCTCTTTTACAATCCGGTCAAGGCCGATAACAAAATCCGGCTTGTCGATGCTGAGTATCCTTACGCCCTGGGCGGAGCGGCCCATTATCCTGATTTCCGCCACTTTTAGCTTAATTGATTTTCCCTGACTGGTGATGCACATTATGTCCTCGTCCTCAAGTACGCTGACACAGCCGACAATCTCGCCGGTTTTCTCGCTCACCGTGTAGATTTTCTGGCCGCCCGTGCCGCGCCCGTGCGATGTAAATTCGCTGAACTCGACCCGCTTGCCAAAGCCGTATTCGGAGAGTATCAGCATTTTTTCGATTTTTTCAGGCGGGAAGTCCTCGCCCGAAGGGCTCTTGCCGGAATCAGCCCGTAGCATACCGGTCAGTTCATCGCCTTCCGAGAGCTTCATGCCGGCAATGCCCCGCGAGGAGCGGCCCGTAGCGCGTACATGATCCTCATGAGTGCGCAATGCCTGTCCTTGCCGGGAAATAAGCACCACTTCGTCACTGCCTTTGGTTAACAGGGCGCTGACCAGCTTGTCCCCTTCATCCAGGTTAATCGCAATAACGCCTCTGGTTTTGGCATTGGAGAAGTCGCTTGTTCTTACTTTTTTGACAACGCCACGGGCAGTTCCCATAAAGAGGAATTCGTCATCGCTGAAATCTTTAAGGGAAATAATCGCAGTAATATCCTCGTTAGGTGAAACAGTAAGCAGACTCTTGATGTGCGAACCTTTACTGGTGCGGCTGCCCTCCGGCAGTTCGTGGACCTTCATCCAGTACGCCTTGCCCGCGCTGGTGATGAACATAACGTATTCGTGGGTGGAAGCGACAAAAATCTGCTCGACAAAATCATCCTCGGCAAGTTTCGCGCTCTGCATCCCCTTGCCGCCACGCCCCTGATTCCGGTATGCCGATACCGGAACCCGCTTTACATAACCAAGATTCGAAATGAGGATCATCATCTCTTCTTTTTTGATTAGATCTTCGATGTTGATATTTTCAACTTCACCGGCAACGATTTCAGTGCGCCGCTTGTCACCATATTTTTCAGAAATGACCCTTGTTTCGTCTTTGATGACTCCGCGCAGTTTCTTTTCATCGGCTAACAGGGATTTATAATAGGCGATCTGGACTTTGAGTTCTTCCAGTTCCGCTTGAATCTTTTCGATCTCAAGGCTGGTCAGGCGGCCCAGACGCATTTCAACAATGGCCTCGGACTGGGCCTCGGAAAGCGAAAAGCGTTCCTGCAATTTGAGCCGGGCTGTCGCTACATCACGGCTGGCTTTGATAATCGCCACTACTTCGTCAATGTTTGCCAAAGCGATAATGAGCCCTTCCAGAATGTGGGCGCGTTCCTCGGCTTTGCGCAGCTCGTAGCGGGTTCTGCGGGTTACCACATCAACCCGGTGTTCGATAAAATAGTGAATAAGCTCTTTTATATTAAGGCATTGGGGCTTGCCGCCAACCAGCGCCAGATTGATAATACCAAATGAAGTTTGAAGCTGGGTATTCGAAAAAAGCTGATTAAGCACAACCTTAACAATCGCGCCTTTTTTCAGTTCAATGACAATGCGGATACCTTCGCGGTCAGATTCGTCATTTGCGTTGGAAATGCCGTCAATCACCTTGTCCCGCATCAGTTGGCCGATTTTTTCCAGCAGCATGGCCTTGTTCACATTGTAGGGAATTTCGGTAAAGACGATTTTTTCTTTTCCCTGCTTGGTGGTTTCGATATTGAATTTGCCCCGTACCAGAATTTTGCCCCGTCCGGTTTTGAAGGCTTCACGGATTCCCCGGCGGCCAAAAATCACCCCGCCGGTGGGGAAGTCCGGACCCTGCACAAAACGCATCAGTTCATCAATGCTAATTTCCGGGTTGTCAATGTGGGCGCAGATCGCGTCGCAAATTTCAACGAGATTATGGGGGGCCATGTTAGTCGCCATGCCCACGGCGATTCCGCTGGAGCCGTTGATCAGTAAATTGGGAACCGCGGCGGGAAGAACCACCGGCTCATCGACCGATTCATCAAAATTGGGAACAAAGTCCACGGTCTCTTTTTTGAGGTCCTGGAGCATTTCATCGCC